>CAJQKX010000775.1 GCA_905479025.1 uncultured Paraglaciecola sp. | reverse complement strand
ACTAAAAAGTAGGGCGTTATAGTTTTTTACGCTGACCCCAGAAAACGTTATTGGTATTCGCATGATTAAAGATTACGAAAAAAATGGTTATCTCATTCTTAAGAACGTTTTTTCAGAGGGCGAACTTCAACAGCTACGTGAAGTAGTTGCTCGATTTCATAAATCGTGGACTCTAGAGAACTCCAAATTTTACGCAGACAAGGCTGTAAACTCTGCTTACTTAACTGCCAAGAAACACTTGATAGATTCTGATAGGGAATTATTATTCCAGTTCATCGGTTCAGCTAAGCTAATGAATATAGTGATGTCTATTATGGGAGCTAATGCAGCTTTCATGAATACCCAATTATTTTTTGATCCAGTGAATGAAGGTCAGAAAAATTATTGGCATAGAGATTCTCAATACCATCTTTCCATTGATGAGCAGAAAGAAGCGTTGTTAGGTCCAAATGTCATCCACTTTCGAATCCCCTTAGTTGATGAACCCGGTTTAGAGTTGTTACCCGGAACTCATAAGCGCTGGGATAGTACTGAAGAGCTTAATGTACGTTTAGAGCAGGATGGCCGTAAGAACCATGAGAACCTCCCGACTGGAGCAATAGTTGCTTTAAGCGCTGGTGATTTACTAGTGTTTAGTGCAAACATGATTCATCGAGGAATCTATGGCATGGATCGCCTTTCACTGGATATATTGTTTTGTGATCCGATTCCCGATCTAGTAAAACTTGTGGGTGACGGTTGTTTGCCTGATCCGGAAATAATGAGAAAGCTCGAAAATTCTTCTGCTTTTGAGAGTGCGATAGAGATAAAAACGAATCACCAAGTTTTAGGATAAGAGTAAAAAAATTATTGGTTAAGCTTTCAGAATTTTGAAGTTATATTTTTTTAATGAGTAAGTTGATTTTTAAATGTTGATTAAGAAGTAAGGTGATGTGGGCTTTTACGCTGCCCTCGAAAATTGAAAGGAAGTAGGGTATAGCATGATTTTCAGAACACTAATATTAAGCATGCTGATCTCTTTGCTATGGGGGTGTGCGACACCTACTGCAAGCGTAGGCGCATCTTACTCGCTAGACTCAAACTCCGCTAATGGACTGCTGGTAGGCTCAGTCAAGTACAGTGGTCTTTATCTGGATATAAAGTTTATTTTCATGGCCTTGATAATGATACATCTGGTTATTTTGAAGCGGGGAAAGGCATGATGTTGATTCCAATTCCTCCCAGGAGTGATTTTCGGGGAATTAACGGAGTACTTCAGGTTACCGAACTTCCAGCTGGAAATTATGAAATTTCGCGTTGGGGAGTAACAAGTGGCTACGCACATATTAGTCAAACACAACCCTTCAGTATTAAATTCAAAATTGAACCAGGAAAGGCAACATACATCGGTTCATTTGTATTTTCTGTTACAAAAAAAATGGGTCTAACGGTGACAGGTGTAAACGTAGACTTCCAAGAGAGCTATTCTGTAGATGTAGCAATATTGCGTCAAAAATACCTCGGGCTTGAGCATGCTGATATTTATATGGGGCTGGAAAGCAACCTTCTTAAAAAAGATATTGGTGGTGAAAGTAGTACCAGCTGGACTATGCCTCCTATTTTTCTATTTATACCAGCTAGCGGCTAAAAAATGTATCGAATTTTAGGGATAAGGAAAAGGGGGGTAGTAGGAAGGTTTTTTGTTCTACAAGCAGATTGGTTAATTAATATTCCTACTGCCCCCCTTTTTTTGTTGTTCAGCTTGTCCGAAAAAATGCCAAGCAAAGCTTGCCAAGAAAAAAACATCAAGATATTAGTTTAGAGAATCAACATTCCCATTATTTAGTTAAATAAGGAAATACCATTGACTACCCACCAAGACAACAGCAAGTATCTAGAAAGTTGGTCCGAAGAATTGATGGCACGCGCAAATCGTGTACGCGACCTAATTGGCGATAGACACTGGCTAACAGACGGCCAACATAAAGAAGCAATTGTTCGTGAGTTTTTACGTCGCTACTTACCCTGCTGTTTAGTAATTGGAAGTGGCTTTATTAAACCACTAAATGGTGATCTATGCTCAACTGAAATTGATATATTGGTATCCAATCCGACCATTCATCCTGCATACTTTAACGAAGGAGGAATACAAATTTTACCCCCTTCAAGCGTTGCCTCATACATTGAAATGAAATCCTCTTTTTCGGCGTCAAATCTTGGACTTGCTCTAAATGCCTTGTCAGCAACACAAGAGTCTCTTGGAGAAAATGCCAAAGATGTATGGCGATGTATTTGTTTTTGCCATGTAAATGTTGGCCTAGTAAGCTTTGCCAATTCAATACAGAAAAAACTATCTGCTCTTGTAATAACATTAGATAAATCAGTTATTGCCAATCGCCTCCCAACATGCATAACATCGCTCGAACGTCATATGGTTTTCATTAGATTTGACACAGAAAAAGAAAATGTAATTTTAAATTTTTTTGATTTTGGAAAACTCAGTATAGCGGCTACTTTTTGTGATTTATTCGAGCATACAAGATATCTCCTTGGTGGTAATGAATCAGGCGAACTTTCAAAATATATTGATAGTTTAAGAAGTAATGGCTATCTAAAGAGGGTTATACAATTAAATGGATAATCAAATAATCACCTTAAATGAAGCGATAGATTCCCTGCGAGGAAAGCCAGGGCTAGTCTATGGGCAGTTAGCAACATCATATGTAAATAGCTTTTCGCTAATTCTGAATTCATTACAGAATCATCATGTATTGGTAAATGATTTAGACGAACAAAATGTTGCAAACCAAATTGATGCCCTGCGAAATGTAGACCCAAAGCTTGCCATCGAGCTAGAACGGCATATATGTCAAGAGCTTGATAAACTTACCGCAAACGATGATCTTGAATTTATAGTTAAAGCTGGCTGGTCCGTTTGCATATCTCTCACACAAGATGTTTTATTTGAGTCTGCACTACAGGATTTTCAAGATTCAAAGCCAAATTCAAACACAGTAACAGTCATTGATCACCCATCGGTTAGGCCTGAAACTCGTACTATACCGGTATATAAACTGCGAGGAAATATAAGGAACCAAGAGAGTGGGCACTCCTTAGCTTTGGCTGCATCAGATCAACTAATTCGGAAAAATATTTGGAGGTTACTCCTAACTACCTGTACAGACTTTTTGAAGGGAAATCCGCTGCTGTTTGTTGGAACTGACACTCATATAGAAATGGTTCAAGAGTTACTGAGTAATCTATCATCAATGCCTGCACCAACGCCAAATAGTCTGTTTTTCTTCAAAGGCGATCCAATTTTAGAAAATCCGACTATTAGTTCACTCTGCAATTCTTTTTCTAAAGTTAGCATTATCGACTCTACAATTAGAGAGTTTTCTAAAGCTCTGAAAAATATGACTCCCAAACAAAATGCTTTGAATTTATCTCTTAGCAATAATATCTCGGAAAACTACCTTGATGAGTATCGAGCAATAATTTCAAAAGTTCCGTTTGCTAACATTGAAGAAGATCGCTTTATAGCCCATAAAAAAGAGTTAGTAGATAGCTTGTTCAAGCCAAACTCCATTGATTGGGATCCATATCTATGTAATCTCGACATTATAAGAAGCTCCACACCCGATGTTATTCAGGCAATTCAGACTATTTTTGACTCCACGCGGAATATAGGAAGTATATTAATTAGAGGGGATGCTGGTGTAGGTAAAACCACACTATTGAAACGAGTTGCCGTTGAACTTAGTAAACAAAATTATATTACTTTGTGGAGCAGGAGAGTACCAACAGGAAGCTGGATGAAGTCTTATAGACAATTGTCCAACGAAATAAATCAAAATCTAAATAAAGATGACGAAAGCAAAATCGTTGTTTTTGTTGATG
>CAJQKX010000774.1 GCA_905479025.1 uncultured Paraglaciecola sp. | reverse complement strand
TGGATTATGCAGCACGTGCCTGCAAAACGTTAAATGTTCAGCACAAAACAGTCGATATTACAGCCATCAACCAACTGATTGGTGGTTCATCACTCACATCAGATATTGACGTGGCAGAAGGTCACTACGAAGAAGGCAGCATGAAAAGCACCGTGGTGCCTAACCGTAATATGATTTTATTATCTATGGCAGTAGGTTATGCCGTTTCAATCGATGCCAAAAAAGTTTACTACGGCGCTCACTCAGGTGACCATGCAATATACCCAGACTGTCGCCCAGAATTCGTCCACAAAATGAATGACGTATGTGCCATAGCCAACTATGAAGCAGTCGAAATTGTCACACCTTATTTGGCTGTCAGTAAAACGGCTATTTTAACAGCAGGCTTAGAAATGGGCTTGGATTACAACCTAACCTGGACTTGTTATAACGGCCGTGAAAAAGCTTGTGGTAAATGCGGAGCGTGTCAGGAAAGATTAGAAGCATTTACTGAAAATGGGGTGACTGATCCTTTAGCGTATGAAGGGTGTTGCCCTTGAGTGTTTTTTTACTGACATGTTGATGCTATTTGTAAAAAAGCAAGTCAAATACAAGGAATTTCGTACAAGAAACCTATCGATAGAGGGTTTCTCAGAACGTAAAGCATTCCTCACTAGATAAAATTACACATTGTAAATCCACATAAAAAAGCCGCACAAAGCGGCTTTTAAAATCAATTTTGAATCCCTTAGCTAAATTCTACTTATCAACCTGCTGAATAAAGTAAGTAATTTCCTTAATTAAATGTCTTAACACAGGATTTAACCGGGTATTTTTACCATTCATCACAAATAATTCGTGCTTGAATTCAAATAAATTTTTGCCGACTGGCAATAGTCCTAACCCTGCGCCTTGGTTTGTGAGTATGTAATCAGGTAATAGCCCCACATATTCACCCGTCATAATCGCAGCTAGGCAAGCATCAAAGGAGTCAGAAAAAGTTTGAATAGCCATACGTGAATCGTTAGAAATGTAATTGGCAGAGGACAAGCCAGAGATACCAATTGCTGGATAGTCTCCAATCTTAACGTTATCAGGTAAACCATCACGATATTTTGCTAGAGCATGGGAAGGTGAGCAATAAAGTCTTCCTTTACACGAAACTTCAACTGGGTGAAAAGTGACTGACTCAGGTTTAACCATATCATAAGTCGATAACACCAAATTACATTCGCCAGATAAAGCAACATGCTCAACTTCGTTATACAATCGGGTTTGAATATTCACGTGAATATCAGTGAACTTTTTCATGGTACTTTTAACGGATTTACTGACCGCCAAGTGATATGAAAGAGGTAAACCCGCCATCATCACTAAGGTGATGTTACCGGAATAATCATCGTGCAAACTCTTTAGGTTAAACACAAAGTTATCGAAAGAATTGAATATACGCTTGGTTTCCTGAAACACCACCTCGCCCTCTTTGGTCATTTGAAAACCACCCCGACCACGATGACATAATACTAAATCTAATCGTTCTTCGAGCTTTTTAATGGCAGCACTAATATTCGGTCGTTGCATCCTCAGTACAGGCTCCGCAGCAGTAAAGCCATTACAAGAGGCAACAGCGTAAAATACACGCAATAATTTGATATCAGATTCTTGAAGACGATTTAACATTGCAACACCACTTATAGGTATATTTCTTAATACTAAAGTATTATAATAGGAAAGGCTTAGCCGGATTTCAATGGTAACTAAACAAAAAAGCTAAAAAACGATTTTAGTGATAGAAAAGATATTGAACCACTTAGGACAACAGGTGGCTAGATTCACAATGTGAACCAATACAATGCTCAAGCATAATATTGTTATTTTACTGCTTATCTTATTTTATTCCTCTTTTACTGTGCTGCAGATAGTCTTTTGCCTATTCTATTCATTGCCTAATAGTTAACCAAAGCAGCACACTAAGACTTTTTTATGTCAGACATTTGTGCTGGTACCGTGTAGTTTGAATCGCTTTGGATTTATTAGGAATTTTTCACTATTTGAGCTCGATAGGCTTCAATATCATCACGAAAATTCGCAGCCTTTTCAAAGTCCAAATCCTTCGCAGCTTTAAACATAACTTTTTCCAGTTCAGTAATTTTTTGCAAAAGTTGTGGTGTGCTAAGTGAATTATATTTTTTACTCGACTCAGCAACTAACCTGAGTTTCACTTTACCATCAGAACTGCCGTCTCCCACATCCATGATGTCGGTGATGGGTTTATTCATCTGCGTGGGAATAATGCCATGCTTAAGATTGTAGGCCCGCTGTATGTCACGACGTCTATCAGTTTCTTCAATAGCTCGCTGCATCGAGCCGGTGATCCTATCAGCATATAATATTGCTCGGCCGTTGATATGCCTTGCTGCCCGCCCCATAGTTTGAATTAAGGATTTATCAGAACGCAAAAAACCTTCTTTATCTGCATCAAGAATAGCCACTAACGATACTTCAGGCATATCAAGTCCCTCTCGCAGTAGATTGATCCCCACTAACACATCAAACTTACCAATACGCAAATCACGTATAATTTCAATACGCTCGACTGTATCTATATCTGAATGCAAATAACGGGCTTTTACGCCGTGCTCATCAAGATAATCACTTAAGTCTTCAGACATACGTTTAGTTAACGTGGTGACTAGCACCCTTTCATTAACTGACACACACTTATGGATTTCAGAGAGCAAGTCATCAACTTGTGTGCCTACGGGGCGTATTTCAATTTCTGGGTCAAGCAAACCTGTAGGACGTACTAGTTGCTCAACTATATCGTCTGGTGCAATCGCCAGTTCAAATTTACCAGGTGTGGCAGATACATAAATAGTTTGTGGACTAATTTGTTCAAACTCCTCAAACTTTAGAGGTCTATTATCTAATGCAGAAGGTAACCTGAACCCATATTCGACTAAGGTTTCCTTACGAGATCTGTCACCTTTATACATCGCACCGATTTGTGAAACAGTCACATGGGACTCATCAATAAACATTAAGCCATCTGATGGGAAATAATCAATCAGGGTGGGAGGTGGATCACCCGGGGCGCGTCCTGATAAGTAGCGAGAATAGTTTTCAATGCCTGAGCAATAACCCAACTCCTGCATCATTTCCATATCAAATTGACAGCGCTGGGAAACGCGCTGCTCTTCCACTAACTTGCTAACGGACTTTAGCTGTTCGCGCCTTTCTTTGAGCTCGACTTTGATATGTTCAATCGCATCAATAATTTTTTCTCTAGGGGTGACGTAATGGGTTTTTGGGAAAACCGTGGCGCGTGTCACTGTTTTCTCAACTGCACCAGTAAGCGGGTCGAAAATGCTGATGCGTTCAACTTCCTCATCAAACAATTCCACTCTTATGCCATGTCGTTCTGAGTCAGCAGGGAATATGTCAATCACATCACCACGCACTCTAAAAGTACCGCGGTCAAATGCGACATCATTACGGGAATATTGAATTTCAACCAAACGACGTAAAATATCACGCTGATTCATGATATCGCCTTGACGAAAATGCACCAACATTTTCATGTAAGATTCAGGATCGCCCAAACCATAAATGGCCGACACACTGGAAACAATAATAACGTCGCGTCTTTCCATCAGGGACTTGGTGGCTGATAAGCGCATTTGTTCTATGTGTGCGTTTATCGATGCATCTTTCTCAATAAATGTGTCGCTGGAGGGCACATAAGCCTCTGGTTGATAATAATCGTAATAAGAGACGAAATACTCCACCGCATTATTGGGGAAAAACTCTTTCATTTCACCGTAAAGCTGTGCAGCTAACGTTTTATTATGTGCCAATATCAGCGTTGGCCGCTGCACTTTCTCAATCACATTGGCCATAGTGAATGTTTTTCCAGAACCCGTGACACCTAACAATATTTGTCGTGCTAGACCATCATCTAAACCGTCTACTAACCCTTTAATCGCACGGGGCTGGTCGCCACCAGGCGAATAACTGGAGGATAATTCAAATCTTCTACTCATAAATCTTATTTACTCAATACACTTTGTTCAAATCGAGAGGCAAGGATGGTCTTACACCAAATAAAAGCAATACAGCCAACCGTAAGGTTAGCGAATGCTCCTGCCCAAAAAAGTCCGGATAAATTAAACCAATAACTGCCTAAAATAGAAAAAGGCACAAAAAACACAAATAAACGCATAAAATTTAATGATAGCGCTGACATAGGCATATGCATGGCATTAAAGGATGAGTTGGTCAGGATCGTCACCCCTTGCAATCCATATCCTAAGGGCACAATCACTAGAAACATGATTATGGTGGAGGCAACTTTTTGCTCATCGGTAAATATATTGGCAATGACACCTGAGAGTAATGCCAAAACAGCAAAAATAAACAGTTGCCATACAATCACAAACTTCACACATAAACTATATGCCTGCATGACTCGCTCTAACTTATTCGCCCCAAAATTTTGACTAATGAAGGGTGGCAATGACATCGACAAAGACAATACCACTATACTAGCAATAGATTCTAAGCGACCACCGACGCCCCAGGCAGCAACAGCTTCTGGTCCATAATCTGCAACGATTGCTGTGACTATACCAGCAGAAATGGGGGTTAACATATTTGCTCCAGCAGCAGGTAATCCAATCTTTAAAATACTACCTGCACTGCGCTTTAACTGTTGCCAGCTAAGTAATTTAGGTTCAATCAACTTTCGCTTTACAGCCAATATATACAATATATAAAACAACCCAACTGCCCAGGCTATCAGCGTAGCGATAGCCGCTCCTTGAATGCCAAGCGCTGGCACTGGGCCCCAGCCAAATATAAGTATCGGATCTAGTATCGCATTGATAAGCCCAACGAAGGCCATCACATAACTAGGTGTTTTAGTA
>CAJQKX010000773.1 GCA_905479025.1 uncultured Paraglaciecola sp. | reverse complement strand
TAAACGAAGAAAAGCTCACCATGTCCGAGAGAAAAGGCATCGAATCCTTGGGAGGCTTTTAGCGTCACCTAGATTTATTCAGGTAATCAACACTTACGATAGTCAGGCGGATAGAGACTTATTTGAGGCAGAGTTTGTTAGGGCTACCTGGGATAAGCCTGACTTAACAAGTGACGAGATTAATTTATACATCAACGTGTGTATGGATTACATTCATTTGAAAAACATTCAAAGCGCAATTAATAAGTTAAATAGAATGTTCGATGAAGCGGAAGACCAGCAGGATTTAACTGTAAGATTAGCAGAATTGCTTAAAACTAAAAGCGAAGAATACAATCAGTGCGAAAAAAGAATGGAGTCATTGATTCAAAAACTTCAGGGAGACCGATCAAAAAGAATATCCAGCAAGCACCAGCAAAATGCAAGTTTGTTGTCGCTTGTCCAACTGTTTCAGGAAGAGGAAGAACGAGAGATTATGATAAAAATCGCAAGATTGCAAAGAGAGGCAGCAAAAGAAGAAGCTGGAAGGCTCGAATCGATGCCTGACTGGAAAGCTAGGGTTTTGGGCATTTCTAAAGAAGATGTCATTTAATGCTTGCAAGATATGTTCGCTGGAATTTGAAAGCGAAAAAAAACTTCATATGCACTTGAGGTCTCACAAGGTTACTCTCGCAGAATATTACATAAAATACTATCCGCGTCATAATCTATATACAGGAGATTTATTGCCATTTAAAAATAAAGAACAATACTTCGGGCGAGATTTTTCAAACAGGGATCAGTTATTAAAATGGTGCAACGCGCAATCAGATGAAACTGTTAGGGAATATATATTAAAAATGCTCAAGCATAGGGTTGAAGATAAAAACTTAAAGTTCGGACCTTCCCATATAGAGCTAGAGGTAAATGAAATGCCTACCATAGAACTATATCAAAAACATTTCGGCTCTTATACCGAAGCTTGTAAGGCCGCAGGGGTTCTTCCAATGTTTGGGTCTCGATTGCCAAAAGAATGGGGAAGAAAGGTTGATGATTCGGTTAAAATTTTTATAGACACAAGAGAGCAGCAGCCTTTAGAGTTTCCTAATTCAGAGTTTCTTAAGCTAGATTTTGGAGATTATGCTGTAGGCAAGGAACATTATGATTATACTTACGCGGATAGAAAAAGCGAGCAAGATTTTAAATCCACATTGAGTAAAAATAATTTAAATAGATTCGAGTACGAACTTCAACGCACGAAAGACTTTGATAGTTATTTGTTCGTGGTAACTGAAGGAAGCATAAACAGCATAGAAAAAAATAATCGATGGGCCCCACACATGTCAAACATGAAATATATTTATCATAATATGCGAACTCTAGCCCACAAATTCAAAGGTAGCTGTCAGTTCATTTTTACGGGAAGCAGAGAAGAATCTGAGCATTTAATTCCAAAAATATTGACTTTAGGAAAACAGCTCTGGGATGTAGACCTTCAGTACTATCTTGATCGAGAACTAATATAATGACTTGGGAAACAGGAAATCAATTATCTAGGGCTGAAGAAAAAAACTTCAATGAGCAGCTTGAAGAAATGAAAGGGTTTATAGAAGAAAAAGAAGCTAAGATTTTACTATACAAGTTCTTGAGGGAGAATATCACATTTACTGCAGATTTAGTTAGCGGAGTTCAGCTTTTTCCTTTTCAGCATATGGCAATCAAGGCTATGTTTGAAACAGATTATTTCATGGGGGTATGGTCTCGAGGAATGAGTAAGTCGTTCACTACTGCCATATATGCATATTTAGATGCTATAATGAATCAAGGAGTCGAAATAGGAATACTCTCAAAGTCCTTTAGGCAAGCCAAGATGATATTCAAGAAAATTGAAGATATTGCCTCGAAGCCTGGAGCGACATATCTGGCTCAATGTATAACGCATAAATCGAAAAGCAATGATGAATGGCTACTTGAGATCGGTAGCAGTAGGATCCGAGCTCTACCTCTTGGAGATGGAGAGAAGCTTCGAGGGTTTCGTTTTCATAGAATTATTATAGACGAGTTTGCCCTTATGCCCGAGCGTATTTATAATGAGGTTATAATACCGTTCTTGAGTGTGGTAGAAAACCCGACTCAAAGGGAGGCTTTATTTAACCTTGAGACGAATTTAATTGAGCAAGGAAAGATGAACGAAGACGAGCGGCACGTTTGGCGCAACAATAAGCTAATAGCTCTTTCTTCAGCAAGTTATAAGTTTGAGTACATGTACAAAGCTTACGAGCAATTTGAAGATTTAATAAGGCAGGGGAGCTCCAAGCAAAACGATGCTCACAGGGTTATCATGCAGTTTAGTTATGACTGCGCCCCAAAGCAGTTGTACGACCAAAATCTTTTAGACCAAGCGAAATCAACAATGAGTCAAAGTCAATTTGACAGAGAGTTTGGTTCGATTTTTACTGACGATAGCAGTGGATATTTTAAGACCTCCAAGATGGCTTCGTGCACTTTGAAAGATGGAGAGACTCCGACTATAGAAGTGCGCGGGGAAATTGGTCAAAAATATATTTTGGCGTTTGATCCGAGTTGGGCAGAAAGCGAAAGTAGCGATGATTTTGCCATGATGGTAATCAAGCTTAACGACGACAAGAAAATTGGGACTGTCGTGCATAGCTACGCTTTAAGCGGCACAAATTTAAAACAACATATTTTTTATTTTTATTATTTACTTACTCATTTTAATATTGTATCTATTGTTGGAGATTATAATGGAGGAGTACAATTTATTAATGCTTGTAATGAAAGTAGTTTGTTCAAGAAAAATAAAATGAATATAAAATGTTTAAATACTAACTTTGATGACTTAGAACATTATCAAGAAAAAATAATAGAAGGAAAAAAAGAATATAATTTAGAAGATAAAACGATTTGTTATTTGCGCAAACCTACTAGTCAGTGGATTAGGTTGGCGAACGAGTTGCTTCAGGCCAACTTTGATCATCATCGGATATTCTTTGGGGCAAGAGCAATTGATGATGCTTATAACGAACAAAGAAATAAAAAAATACCAATTCAGGATTTAAAATTTTTAAGAACATCTCAAAGTTTAGAGCGCCAAACAAATGCAGCGAAAATGATTGACTTTGTTGAGCATCAATTTGATATGATGAATCTTATTAAAACTCAATGCTCTCTAATTCAGATATCTACTTCTGCAGGAGGAACTCAAACGTTTGATCTTCCTCCTAGTTTAAAGCGTCAAACCGGCCCAGAAAAAGCGAGAAAAGATAGTTATTCTGCATTAATACTTGGCAATTGGATGATTAAACTTTACTATGATATAATGAACTCTAAAGTTAATAACGTGAATTATACTTTTACTCCCATGTTTATAAACTAAGTGTAAGATTTTTGTATATGTCTAAAAAATATAAATACACCGCAACTTTTGATAATGTAGTTTTCGCTTCAAGCGACATCGAGAAGTCCTCAATTAGTAAAGCTTCATTGGAATCTCTTAGACCTTTAATTCCTCAAGATATAAACTTGGAAAAAAATATTGACCTTCTTGGAGTTGCTTTTAATGCTGCAGTGGTAAATAAATTTAATAAAAATGGAGATGGTATAGATAGTGAAGCGGCGGTAAAAATTAAAGATTTTTTTATTCACAAGCCTACTAATATAGAACATGATCGAGATAAGATTGTTGGCCATATTGTTTCCGCAGGCTTTTCAAAGTATGATGATTCCTCCTCTTTGATGAGTGACGATGAAGCTTTAATTGAAGAGAATGCTTACAATATTGCGCTCGCAGCTGTAGTTTATAAAACAGCAAGCAAGGAGTTTTCCGACCTTGTTTTAAGTTCTACTGATGAAGACAGCGATTACTACTCAACTGTTTCTGCTAGCTGGGAGGTAGGTTTTAATGATTACGTTATTTCTGTAGGAGGTGATGATTTGTGCGATTCGACAATTATCTCCGACCCTCAAGAAGTCGAGGCTTATTCTCCTTATTTAAAATCTTTAGGAGGAAAAGGGCTTTTAAAAGACGGAAGAAAAGTTAACCGACTTATCGTAGGAGAAATTTACCCCTTAGGTATAGGCTTTACTTCTAACCCTGCTGCAGATGTAAAAGGTCTTATCGCAGACCAAGGAAAATCCACGCCTGAAGTGTCAAGCAGTAATAAGCCGATCGACCAATTAATTACAAGAAGTAAAAAAACTTCCCATTCACCCAAAGAAAATGTACTAAACAAAGAACCTAATAATACTATTATGGATAAAGATCAAATTATAAATGAATTCCGAGCAGCTTTAGACGAAAAGCTTGGCAGCCAAGATTTTTCTGAAGAGAGTGTCGCAAGCATCTCCAAAGTTTTTATCGAAGCTATCCGAGAGAAAGGTGAACAATATGTCGCCGATCTCGAAAAAGCTAAAGCTGAAAAAGAAGAAGCTGTTCTGGCTCAAAATTCTCTTCAAGAGAAAATGGGCGAAGTTGAACAACAGCTACAGTCAACAAAAGAAAAGTTGACTTCTCTTGAAGAAGAAAATGCAGCTCGCGAAGCTGAGGTTAGATTTAATTCACGCATGGAGCTCTTGAATGAAGTTTATGAGCTTGATGAAGAAGATTCCAAAATTGTGGCGTCTGAGCTTTCTAGTCTCGACGAAACTGAAGAGAGTTTCGCTGGATACCAAGAAAAACTAGCCAAGGTTTGGAAACATAAAAATAAAGATTTCATCGCTGCTGAACAAAAAGCATTTGAAGATCGAGTAGCTTCAGAAGTTGCAAAACGACTCGAAACAGTCGAAGCCGCAACAAAAGAAGAAACACAAGTTGAGGTTTCTCAAGCATCAGAAGCTCAAGAAGAAAGTTCAGACGAAGTTTCTGAAGCTCTTGACTCTCTCGAAGTTGAAGAGGCTGCTGTTGTTAATAACAACGAAAGCTCTTCTGACCAAGTTTCCCTTAAAGATAGATTCGCAAAAACTTTTAAAGAATCTGTTAAAATTTCATACTAAAAAATAGAAGAAAAAAATTATGGCAAAAAGAATACTACCATACCGAGACTACAGTGAACACGATGTTGTTAATTTGTTTTCTCTTGATTTATCATCCGCAACAGCTACAACGTTGGCTGGAATGGTTTCTAATGGATCAGGAGATTTCGATGCAGGCGTTGTCGTTTCTGTAAGTGCGGGAGCTCTACCTGGTGAGGTTTCCGAATTGCGTGCTGAATCTAGCGATGCCCTCCGAGGCTATCTAGGCGCTAGTTTTTGCGGAGCGCATATTGGATTCAACGGATACCCCGCTAACACAGGTATGACCGTTGCTCCTGCTGCTGCTGGCAGTCGTGGACTTGGAATCACATTACGTGAAACCTTGGCTTTCGACGAGAATGGAGAGAAAATGCTCTATTACAAACAAAAACTTGATGAAGCTCAAGGAGTTCTTCCTGGTCAAACAGTTCCTGTTTTGACAAAGGGCCTCGTTCTTCTCGCTGCAGGAGCTATAAGTGGCACTGTCGCACTTGGAGATGAACTTGAAGTCGCAACCGGAGGAAAGCTTGCTGCGAAGACTTCTGGTGCAGCAGTTGGAACTGTTATCGCAATCGGAAAAGAAAGCGATACTACAGCTAAGAAATATCTCTGCAAAGTCAGCTTCTAAGAAAGGAAATTTAAAAAAATGAAAATTACTTTAGATAGAACACCCGAGCAAGTCGAGCTTATTAAAGCTATGGCTTCAAAGAATAGAGACGTAGCTTACGAAGCTCAAACTGCATTGGCTGAATTTATTGGTCCAGTTTTAGCAGAAGTTGTTAACACAGCTCCTACTGTAAGTAACATGTTTACTAGTCTTCAGTTTAACAGCGAAGAGAGTCCAAGTATTCCATTGGATCTTTATCACGATATGACTGACGAAGATTACATTCAAGTTTGGAGTCAATCAGTTCCTGGCGGACTTCCTACCAACCAAGTCGCTCCATCACAAAGCGAGCTTAAGTTCACAACTTATACTCTCGATAGCGCATTGAGTTTCGACAAGCGTTATGCTTCTCGTTCTAGACTTGATGTAGTCAGCAAGACATTCACACGCATGGCTCAAGAAATTCTTCTCAAACAAGAGAAAACTTCTGCCAGCATGATCATGACTGCATTGGCTAACGCTACAACAAATAGCGAAAAACACGTTATGCGTTCTGCTCAATCAGGACGGTTCTTACTTTCCGACCTTAACAAGTTGTTCACCAAAGCGAAAAGAATTAATACTTCTTGGACCGGAGGAACTCCTGCTGAGCGTCGTGGTCGTGGAATTACAGATCTTCTTGTTTCTCCTGAAATTGTAGAAGAAATTCGTGGGCTAGCTTACAATCCGATTAATAGTCGTGGAGGCGCTGGTGGCGCACCTACTGATGGAGATGGCATTGCAGGAACAGACAGTATGCGTGACGCTATTTTTAATAGCGCTGGCATTCCTGAGTTCTATGGCGTATCCATTCAGGAATATAACGAAATGGGCGCTGGTCAAAAATGGAACGACGTATTTGACGTCGCTGCAGACACCACAAAGTATGCCGATCACTACGCTAGCGGATCATCTAATCCAGCAGTGTTTGACGGAGGTACAGACGGAGAACAAATTCTTGTTGGTGTCGACCTTAGTCGTGAATCAATGATTCGTGCAGTAGCTACCGATTCCGAGTCCGGAGATGAGTTTAGTCTTGTATCCGACGATCAATTTGTAACACGTCAATCAAAGATTGGTTATTATGGCTCTATTGAAGAAGGCCGAATGATCATCGATGACCGTGTGTTACTTGGTCTTATCGTTTAATTTAAACAAATTAACGTTTTATAAAATGTCCACCTCAGGAAACTGGGGTGGATTTTTTATTTTATCAATTTACTATATATTAGTGTATAACCCTATAAGGAAAAAGGTATAAATTATGGCAAACAAAAAAACAAAATCGAGCAGGTCTACTTCTTCGAAAAAAACTTCTACAGAAAAGAAAAGTAAACTTGACAATCTTCAACAAACAAACGGTAAAAGCTATGAAGATCAAGTCGCTAAGGCACGCGAACTTGAGGACATTTTAGGGATTGCAAAGATCAATCCATTCAAGACAAATGATAAACGCGTATTCGCTGACATGTTGCAAGACATGAATCTTACAGATCTTCAATCCTTTGCTGTGAAAGTTGGAGTTTTCCCTTCTGGAAATAAAACGGTATTAAAAAATAAAATAAAAAGAGCATTTGATTCTAGCCTTCACGGAAAAGGTAGTGTTCAAGTTATGGGAGAACCAGTTAAGCTTGACCCTTCTAACCCACAGCATTCAAAGGTTATAGATTTCTTGAATAATTAAAATGGCACACGATCTGTTCCCAGATACAAACCTAGGCAAATTGGCTGTAAATATCTACGACCAAGAGATTGGATTTCATTCTCATGGGGAAGTTAGAAACGCAGAAGTAGGTTTAATATCTGGTTGGCTAGAAGGTCATTTGGGCGAGCTAAACAACTTAATATTTACTTGCTTTAGCGGAGAAAGTCCCGAAGGTTTAAATCTGGAGGAACAGTCAATACTTAAAGAGATGTATATCTCTGAATATAACAGGAAGGCCCACAGGAGAGTTCTTAGGGGGATAGATGGCAGCAATGGAGATTCTGACTTTCAGGTAATCCGAGAGGGAGACTCTATGATTCAAAGAACCAATAAAAATGTTACTGCTAAATCGTATCTTGACGCATATGCTAAATCTCAAGAAAGAATCAAAGACCTTGTTTATGCATATAACTTGTATGGCGCCAAGCCAAGTCAAGTAGTAGGCAAGGACTCTCCTTCAACTAATCAAGGATCAAGCCTTGACGAATATTCTAATTAATAGGTGTAAATGTAATTATGAGCGAATTATCTGAAAATGACACTAAAAAAGTGAAATCCGAATTATTTCATATTTGGAAAAAAGCAAGAATCATGTATGAATCTTTGAAGGAAAAGCCTTCTCTCGACGATTGGGTAAAGAAAAATATAACTCAAGCCTACGAATTAATTGACGAAGCTATGCGATTTATTGAATACGAGGAAATATTTCCCAATAAAAAAGAAGAAACTCCTGAGAATGAAAAGAATAATTTCTTATCCAATCAAGATAAAAGGTTTCCAGTTCCTGTAGCTCAAGAAGGGGGAGATCAATTTGTTACGCGCTGTATACTTGATGCCAATATGAAAAAGAGGTATCCTGTTCAGGCTGATCGTTTTGGAGCTTGCATGTCAATTTATAATGATAATCAAAAAGACTCTGCCAACCAACAGAATCCAGGAGAAAAATTTGAAGACCCCATGGAGGTTAAAGAACCAGAGCTACCTGACCCTGTTAAGCCAATCCTTCCGTAATATTATATACAATAGAATCTTTCAAGACTGAAAATTTTATTTCTTGATTTTCTTTTAATTCTTTACTTAAAATTAGTTTAGATAGTTTATTTTCTATATTCTTCTGAATTAATCTTTTTATTGGTCTTGCTCCCATTTTTTCTTCTTCAGCTTTCTCTGCTATAAGTTTGCATACCTTAGGGGTAATAGAAAGCTTTATTTTCTTGCAAGAAAGTTTGCTTGATAAGTGATTGATTTCTATTTTGGTTATGTCTTGAATATCCTTTGTGGAGAAGTTTTTAAATAAAATTATCTCATTTAATCTATTTAGGAATTCAGGCCTAAAGAAGGTCTTTAGTTCTTCTTTAAGCTTTTCCATGTCTTTCGTGGGGCTCGATTTTTCTCCAAACCCGATATATGGTTTTGCAACTTTTTCACTACCAATATTACCTGTTAATATAATTGTGCAATTAGCGAAGTTGATTTTTCTTCCCGAGTTATCTGTTACCGATCCTTCTTCTAAAATTTGCAGTAATATGTTTAAAACTTCTGGGTGAGCCTTTTCGACTTCGTCAAATAGAACAACGCTGTAAGGATTTCTTCTGACTTTCTCTGTTAACTCTCCTCCTTCTTCATAGCCGACATATCCTGGAGACGCGCCAATTAGCCTACTTGCCGATATTTTTTCAGAAAATTCACTCATATCTATTTGTATAAGCTTATTTTTATCTCCGTATATAAATTCCGCTATACACTTTGCGGTATAAGTTTTTCCGGTTCCGCTGGCTCCAATAAGAAGAAAGCTTCCTACTGGTTTATTGCTGTCTTGAAGTCCTGACTTGGATCTAAGTATGCATTCTGAAATTTCTTGCAGCGCTTCTCTCTGACCTACTATTTTTTTATTTAGTTTGTTGAATAGCCCGAGCATTTTTTCTGAATCTTTCTTTGAGATATCTGAAATAGGGACTCCGGTTCGAGAGGATACTACCTCATATATATCTTTTTTCTTTACAGATATTTTATACTTCATTGTTTTCTTCGCCCATTTGGATATAATCTCGTCATACTTTTCTAGCAAATCAAGCTGTTCGTCTTGCAGTATCGAGTAGTGAGAGCTAAAATCTTCAGAACTTAAGCTTGATTCTTTTAAAGCTAGGTCTTCTAGCCTCTGTTCAATATCTTTTGCAGCCTGAGGTCTTTCGATATTTTTTATTTTAACTTTTGATCCAGCTTGATCGAGTATATCTATTGCTTTATCTGGGAATTGTTTGTCGAGTACATATCTAGAGGTCAAGTCTATCACTAAATCTAACACCTCTTCTGGGTAATGAATACTATGAAATTCTTCGTATTTATGCTTGATTCCTTTTATTATTTCCCTGGCTTCTTCTTTTGTTGGCTCGATGACCTTTACAGCTTGAAACCTTCTGTCTAGGGCTCCGTCTTTTAATATTGATTTCTTGTATTCATCTTGCGTAGTGGCTCCTATGCACTTTATTTCTCCTCTTGCGAGCAAGGGCTTTAGTAAATTCGCGGCGTCCATACTTCCTTCTGCACTTCCCGCCCCAACTAAGGTATGAATTTCATCGACAAAAAGAATAATATCTTTATTCTTTTTTACTTCTTCAATGATTAATTTCAACCTTTCTTCAAACTGCCCCCTGTATTTAGTTCCAGCTATAAGGGATCCTAGGTCCAAGGAATATATAATTTTACTAATAAGAAAATCAGAACATTCTCCTTTCGTTATATTCTGCGCTAACCCTTCAACTATGGCTGTTTTCCCCACCCCAGGCTCTCCTAATAGTACGGGATTATTTTTTGTTCTCCTGCAAAGTATTTCACATACGTCATATATCTCAGACTCTTTTCCTATAATACTATCGAACTTTCCCTGCAAGGCCATTGCGTTTAAGTTTGTTGCAAATTTTTCTAGGTTTTGAATTTTTGGTTCTTTTGGGGCTATTTTGGTTTTTATAGGTCTTGTTTTTTTGTGTCTTTCTGCAGCGGAGTCTTTTGATATATGAAGATATTCTCTTACTTGAGATATTATATCATTTTCTGAAGCGTTAAATGATTCAAAGTATTCGGGTATATTAGATTCTTCGTACTTCAATAAAGCTAGTAGTATATGCTCTATTCCGACATATTCATGTCCTAGCTTCTCGGCTATAGAAGCTGATACTTTTAGCACTAAGTGAAAGTGTTCGTCGTACACTGAGTCTATATCCTCCGGCGAAAAAGACTGAATGCTTTCGTTTTCTGAAACAATGTACAGAGATTTTTCTATTTTTTCTTTTAGTTTTTCGTCATCAATTTGTAATAAAAATAGTATCTCGCTAAGAATTCCAGCGTTCAGGCTGACCATTCCGAAAAATAAATGATCTAGGGTCACATACTCATTTCCGTACTTTTGGGCAACTTTTTTAGCTTCATTAATTGCCTGTTGTGCTCGCGGCGTAAAGTTTGGTTTTGGCGTCATCTTCATTGATTTACACTCTAAATTATTTAACGTCCGACATTTTCATATATATCTTTTCATTCATTATATTTAACGAATCAAGGAAGACTATATCTTCTCCTTTCCTTCCAAAGGCCACAACTATGCTCTTTTTAAGCGGGGTTTTATTTTTTGAATCAAAATATCTGTCATAAAAATTCCCTCTTCTTGAATTTAAAAGCATTGCGTCGTATCTTCCAAACTCATCCGCTATTGAAAGCTTCATATATTTATTTCCGTTTCTTGAGGTTCTTTTTATGCAATCTTCTACGACGCCTATGAATTTTCCTTTTTCATCTGAATCCATAACTCTTAAGTCTCTAGAATCTTTTAAAGAGTTGTAACTATCCACAAAGCAACTTTTTAGATTAGAGCTATGACTATAGCCGAGGAGCTCTGTTTCAAAATACCAGTTAGCGAAATCTTCGTATTCTTTATTTTTATCATAGATTGATTTATATACATCATACTTTTTCTTAAAGGTTTGAAATCTCGATTCCTTCATTAATGGTTTTCCGTCATCTCCTACTAGTTCACCCTTTTTTGCATCAGCTATGCAATTTAAGAGTTTGAATTTATATTCTTCTCCGAGCAATATAAAATTTCTTTTTTCTCTATCTGTCAATTGATTGAATGCCTGAGCTTCTAGCACCATGAGCGATCTGTTCGAGCCTTTACTTTCAAGCGCTCCCGCTTGAATCAATGCGCTTAACACTCCAATATTTAATCCTGCCTGTTTTGCGGCTAAGAATATATCATACTTCGTTGGTGTATCGCTTGACCTAAAATCTTTAAGAGATTTTAGAGACTTTTCACTAACTCCTTTTATACTGTTAAGTCCAAATCTTATATTTTTGCCCTCTATGGAAAAATCCATTCCAGATTTTGCGAGGTCCGGCGATAATAATTTTAAACCAAACCTAGAAAGCTCTTTAGAGACTTTTGATATTTCTTCTTGAGGCGCGGGTTCATATTTTGTCATCTTCAATAGAGAGAGAAAAAATTGCTGGGGGTGCTTAAACTTTAAGTGTGTCGTCCATGCAGCCAAAACCGAATAGCTGATTGAGTGAGACTTGTTAAAAGAGTAATTTGCACTATCTTCTGCAACTCTCCACAGGATATCGCCAACTTCTCTTGGTAAATCTTTTTCTTTAACCTTGTCTTCAATTTTAGCTTTCCATTCAGGCATTTGGTCTATTTTCTTTTTTCCGACAATTCTCCTTAATTGCTCAGACTCATCAAGAGTAAATCCTACCTTAACTGCCATTTGCATTAATTGTTCTTGATATAACGGTATTCCTCCTGTGTACTCCAGGATATCTGTGAAAAACTCATGAATTACTTGAGCTTCTCCTGTATCTCGGTAGGTTGAATAATCCCCAAGAAAGTCAAGAGCTCCAGGTCTTCCTATTGCAACTACAGCGCTGAGCTCTTCAAGGTTTCTTGGTTTTACTTTTTTGCAAACCCTAAAGTTTGTATCAGATTCCAACTGAAACAATCCGTGTGGCGCGGTCAGGGATTGAAGCGGCTCATATATTTTTTCGTCACTTAAATCTATATCTGAGCAATTAATATTTAAACTCTTGCACACATCATAAATAACACTCAATGTTCTTAGTCCAAGAATATCAAACTTAACCATTAGCTCTGAAACCCAATTCATATCGTACCCAGTAACTAAAGCTCCATCATTGGAAGTTTGGATTGGGCATATGTCTGTAATTTTATCAAAACAAATCGCTATTCCGCTTGGATGGACTCCAGTGTTTTTATTTAAGCCTTCGAGCTTCAAAGCTATGTTAAAAACTTCTGCGTTGCTTGAAGACCAGTCAACAAATTTTTCACTCTCTTCTAGGGCTAATTTTAGTGGAACTACGACTCCAAATTTCTTGGGAATAGTATTGCTTATTTCATTGACTTCTTGCTCTGAGAATTCTCCCACGATTTTACCGCATTCTTTTATGCACAATTTACCGCTTAGCGTGTTTAGGGTTAAAATTTTAGCTGTTCTCCCTGGATGCTTTTGTTCTATGTAGTTTATAACCTCGGCTCGGCGCTCGTAGG
>CAJQKX010000772.1 GCA_905479025.1 uncultured Paraglaciecola sp. | reverse complement strand
TAAAAGGCGAAGGCAAAGTATTTGATTCTGAAGGTTTTGGTGATTTCCTAGCTGACCTTTCTAGAAAATACCCTATCATCTCTATCGAAGATGGCCTAGACGAAAGTGACTGGGATGGCTGGGCAAGTTTAACCAAAAAAATTGGCGATAAGATACAATTAGTGGGAGATGACTTGTTTGTCACCAACACCAAAATTCTAAAACGTGGTATCGACAACGGTATCGGCAACTCAATCTTAATCAAATTTAATCAGATTGGTACATTGACCGAAACTCTTGAAGCCATTCGCATGGCGCAAGCTGCTGGTTTCACGGTTGTTATTTCTCACCGCAGTGGTGAAACTGAAGACGCGACCATTGCTGATTTAGCAGTGGGTACCGCAGCGGGACAAATCAAAACGGGCTCACTGTGTCGTTCAGATCGCGTAGCGAAGTACAACCAACTGTTACGTATTGAACAAGAGTTAGGCGAAAGCGTCAGTTATAACGGCCGTAAAGAAATTAAAGGTCAGTAATCTGTTTCTCAATAGGTAACTGAACGATAATTGA
Source organism: uncultured Paraglaciecola sp. (assembly GCA_905479025.1). The sequence continues at coordinate 2,826 of CAJQKX010000772.1, read as the reverse complement.
TAGTTATTTGAAGTTGCAGAGAATAAAACTGCAAATTCAGTGCAAATTTAGTAATAGTGAGTATAAAATGGTCAGCAAACGCTGGCCATTTTAATATAAGTACTTTCATTAGCTCTTTGTATTAAAAATCGATTAGAACTTCACTCATAATTAAATATGCATATTTCCAATTCACAACAGGTAGACATTTTTTCTGACGACCAAAGTCAGCTGCATTATGCTGAGTTATGTAATGCCTTATATGAACGAGAACTCGCCAGTTTATCCCAACAAAAAATCAGTAATATTAGCCTGTTACAACGTAAAATTGCTGGGCTTAGACATCATGTGAAACGCGCAGCTTACAGCCTATTGCAACACCAGTCCCCGTTACAAGTGGATATACACAATGCAAGTTGGCAAGCTAAACAAGCCGCTAAATGCATGGCTAACAATTATGTTTCGCAGAAAACTCAACAATGGTTTTCTAACAATATCCAGATTGGTTGTAGTATTGCCATTCACGTTAAACACCTAGGCAGTGAACATATTGAGCTCGACTCAATAGACAGAGTAGAGCTGAGCAGCAAACGCATACATGCCAATAAATTTGGCTGGTTCGACATTGATAGAGAACACACCAAAGATAATTACAAGCAAACCGATATACTCCGCCTAAGGTTGCTCAAACCCACAAAAGCCATTTTAACCGCTGCATGTTGTGGTCATAGTTGGGATCACAAAGGCAAAGGTCAACAAAGGGCACTTTCTTTGCGTGAATTATTGTTGTCCCTATCGATAAATTGGAAGACATTTCGTTAACTTACCTTTCCAGCATGCAGGTTTGAAGTAGGAGAGATGCCTTTCAATCTTGGTGGGTTGGCAATTGTCAGAGTGGATGAGTATATTATTTCATTTTATACTTTTAAATTATATGTTTTCTTGTAAACGGTGGTTGACGCGCAGGTGCTATCCGCGATACAAATACATATCAAATGTATAAAAATAAAGTTACGAATTTCATATATGGATAATGCTATTTTTTCTACTTTACACCTGCTGGCAGCAAGACTGCACGGGTAGGTTGTAAGCGAGCGTTAACCAGTTTACAAAACCCGTGCTTAGCACGGGTTTTTTGTATGTGTATTAAAACCACGGTTATATTGTGTAATCGAATAAACAGAGTTTTTAGGAGAAAGGTATGTCAAACGGGGTGACTTCTAACCATGTCAAAATTTTCGACACCACCTTACGGGACGGCGAACAAGCGTTGCCAGCTAGTTTAAGTGTAAAAGAAAAACTGAAAATTGCACTGGCACTGGAACGACTTGGCGTAGACATCATAGAAGCGGGTTTCCCTGTTTCTTCTCCTGGTGATTTTAAATCAGTACAAACCATCGCCCGTGAAATAAAAAATGCCACTGTATGTGGTCTATCCCGAGCACTGGCTAAGGATATTGATGCTTGTGGTGAGTCGTTAAAAGTTGCAGAAAGTTTCCGCATTCATACTTTTATTGCCACATCCGATATTCATGTCAACACTAAATTACGTAAATCTCAGGACGAAGTGGTCGAAATGGCCGTCAATGCTGTGAAACATGCACGTCGTTATACTGATGATGTTGAGTTTTCTTGTGAAGATGCGGGGCGTACACATATAGATTATCTATGTCGCATGGTAGAGGCCGCTATTAACGCAGGTGCAACCACAGTCAATATTCCTGATACAGTTGGCTACACCACACCCACAGAGTTTGGTGGCATTATTCAAAACCTCTTTAATCGTGTTCCCAACATCGATAGAGCGATAATTTCGGTGCATTGCCATAATGATTTAGGTTTGGCTGTAGCCAACTCTTTAGCGGCAGTAGAGCAAGGTGCAAGGCAAGTTGAAGCCACTATCAATGGTTTAGGTGAGCGCGCGGGTAACTGTTCATTAGAAGAAATAGCGATGATTTTGCAAACCCGTCAGGCTAAACTCGGTTTTACAACCAGTATCAAAAGTGAAGAAATTTCTCGTACGTCTAAGCTGGTCAGCAATTTGTGCAATATGCCCGTTCAGGCGAACAAGGCGATAGTCGGCGCAAATGCTTTTAGCCACTCTTCAGGCATTCACCAAGATGGCGTATTAAAAGGCCAAAACACCTACGAAATTATGACACCTGAAAGTGTTGGCATTAATAAGAACAACTTAAATCTAACCTCACGCTCTGGCCGCCATGTCATTAAACATCGCTTGTTTGAGTTGGGTTATAAAGAAACTGATTTTGACTTAGAAACGGTATATGAATCTTTCGTGAAACTAGCCGACAAAAAAGGCCAGGTATTTGATTATGACTTAGAAGCACTATTATTTTTCAGTCAAACTAAACAAGAAGACGAACACTACAAACTCACCTATCTGCAGGCTAATTCAGGAAAAGAAATCATCCCTAGCGCAACAGTAAGTATGTTAGTAGGAGATAAAGAAATTACCGAATCATCCACGGGTAATGGACCTGTTGATGCCGCTTATAACGCCATTACCAAAGTTGTTGGCCATAACCAAGTAGAAATTGTCGACTTCAAACTCGATTCTAAAGGCGAAGGAGCGAATGCATTGGCTCAGGTATCAGTCATTGCACAATATAAAGGTCGCCGTTTTAATGGTATTGGTTTGGCAACAGATATAGTGGAATCAGGCGTAAAAGCGTTAATTTACGTATTGAATAACACACATTTAGCGGATCGGATTGATTTGCAGAAAGAACAACAAGTAAAAATTGCAGGGGTATAAAACAAAATGTCTGACTACAACATAGCGGTATTGGCAGGCGACGGAATTGGCCCAGAGGTCATGGTCGAAGC
>CAJQKX010000771.1 GCA_905479025.1 uncultured Paraglaciecola sp. | reverse complement strand
CAGTTATAACGGCACCCTATCTATTAGCCCTACAAGCTCAGCCAATTTAATGCCTGATTTAGATATGTTTGCACGTTACATTCGCGAAAGTGCTAATGAGTTAGAACTGGCAGTAATGGAAAAACTAGCTGGCCAAGCCACCATTGATGGGCTTATGAAAAGTTAAAAGTTACACTAGATGATAGGATTTGTTATGAAACATGTATTACCTAAAATTCCAAGACCCTCTTTATTTCATTTGTTCAGCGAAGGCAGAACATTAATTGAGCTTAGTGCGTTTGGTGCTGCACTGCCCTTATTAAAGAGGGCACCCTCTGGTGACGGTCACCCAGTGATGGTACTCCCTGGCTTCTTAGCCAGTGATTTTTCCACTAAACCCATACGTGCGTTTTTAAAAGGTAAAGGTTATGCAACCTATGGCTGGGAGCTTGGGCGCAATTTAGGTACTCATATAGTCGGTGGTGAACAAGTATTAAGTGATAAACTGATAAATCGAGTGATTGAATTATCGGTCATCCACAACGCAAAGGTGAGTTTAATAGGCTGGAGCTTAGGGGGTATTTTAGCCCGAGAGCTTGCTCGAATTATTCCTGATTGTATACGTCAAGTTATTACATTGGGAAGTCCATTCAATGGATCTCATGGATCATCTCCCGCAGTTGAAGGATTGTTTGAATTGATAAATGGTAATGTTTCTCAATCTAATCCTGATGTTGTGAAACAAATGTTTACGCCACCCCCGGTGCCTAATTCTGCATTTTACTCTAAAAGTGATGGTGTTGTTCATTGGCAAGCTTGTATCAATCACCGAATTGAAGCGAATCATCAAGCAGAGAACATTCAGGTAAGGGGCAGTCATTCTGGTTTAGGGCATAATCCACAGGTTGTATGGATTGTCGCGAATAGATTGTCACAATCAGAAGCGAGTTGGCAGCCCTATAAAAAAGATGAACTTGAAAAGAAACAGTTTTCAGGCAAGCTAAAGTACGTTTAATTTACGAGGAGTTTTGACACCTTTGAATCCTATCATTCACCACCCCGAACAGTTGGTTACCGCTAACAATATTCATATTAATTACGATAGTTTTGGAGACAAAAGTCATCCCGCGATAGTATTGATCATGGGGTTAGCCACTCAAATGATTTATTGGGACGAACAATTTTGTAAATTACTTGCGTCACAGGGCTTCTGGGTCATCAGATTTGATAACCGTGATAACGGCAAAAGTACTTGGTTGGACTCAAACCCTCCTCCCACCAGTCTTGCTTTACTGACAAATGCTGTGTTTAAGCGCCCGATAGGAGCGACGTACTTATTGTCTGATATGATGAACGACACAGTAGGCTTATTAGATGCATTACACCTCGAAAGTGCACACATAGTAGGCGCATCTATGGGAGGAATGATTGCTCAAGAAATCGCCATCCATCATCCACACAGAGTCAAAACTCTTACCTCTATTATGTCTACCACCGGCAACAGAAAGTTACCTAAACCGTCTACGGCGTTTAGTTTTAAAATGCTCAAACCACCCCCCAAAGATGTCAATAAAGCGGTGACTTTTGGGATGCACGTCTGGCGGTTGATACAGGGGGAACACTATCCATTTGATCAACCAAAGGTGCTTGGTTTAATAACGCGGGCTTTACAACGAGGTTTTAATCCTGCGGGCAACACCCGTCAACTAGCTGCCATTTTGGACTCGCCGGATAGAACGCAAGCACTGAATACTTTAAAGGTGCCCAGCTTAATTATACATGGCGAGGACGACCCCTTAGTTCTCGTTGCTTGTGGATATGCGACAGCTAAAGCGATACCCAATGCCAAAATAAAAACCTACCCAGGAATGGGGCATACCATACCAAGCCAATTATATGATGATATAAGTAAACAGATACTGGATCTCATAAGGCCTTTGGGATCTACTTAAAGCGCGCAAACAATCCGTTGACGCTGCGCACCATCCACCTAGGATAATGTGTGGCCCATTGCACTAACAATTTGTTGGCTATCTTATCTAGAAATACTACTTCACCTTTCATACTTGCCTTATAGGCTTGTGCAGTAAGTTCCATCGGATCAGCTTTTAAAAACTTTGGAATAAATTTTTCGATGCCATCAGCATGACTGAGCATTTTGGTTTCTGTCATGCCTGGGCATACACACGTAACCGTTACCCCAGTGCCACGGAGCTCTTCAGCGATACCTTCTGAAAAGGATAAGACAAAAGCTTTACTGGCACCGTATGCTGCAAAATTAGGTGTGGGCATAAAACTAGCAATAGAGCCTATATTAACAATTTTTCCTTGCCCTCGTGCGAGCATGGGATTGACAAATTGTTGCGTCATATTGACCAAACTCTGGACATTTAATTGCAACAAATTATTTAGCTGCTGTGAGTCGCTAAGGTTTAACTTTTCGACTTGCATCATACCTGCATTATTCACTAATATATCGATTTCTATTTCTTTTAATGTGATCGCATCGAATAATTTTTGTGCTGCATCAACTGGGATCAAATCGGCGGCAAATACATGCACATCAACTGAGTATTTTGCTTTTAGTTCGGCGGCAAAATCCATTAACTTAGTTGCATCACGAGCCACTAACACTAAGTCATGTCCATTCTTTGCGTATATCTCTGCAAAGCAACGGCCTATACCTTCCGATGCGCCTGTGATGAGTGCTGTTGTAAGTCTGGACATTGTGAACCTCGTTGTTAATTTACGTGATGTGGGAGCAAATCATCACATTATTTATTGTATGGGGTGTTCTGAGTAAATGTGTCGTTTGTAAAACCCAGTTGCAGTGATGAATCGGTTATGCTTTTTTTATTCACCTTGGCTGCTTTGGCTCTTTTTTTACGTGCTGCACAGGCTTTAATTATTTTACTTTGAACATCTTGTTCTAACTTTACCCAATGGACTCTTTCTTCTCTTGAACGAAAACAACCTATACAGAAACCTTTGGGCCCAGACTGACAAATACCAATGCATGGGCTGATAATTTCAAAAATTTCAATCTGCTTCAATGATTGCCTCAAAAGCTACATATAACGTTGTGTCTTAATAATAACATGTTGCGCGAAATCTGAGCAGTCACTTTGCATGCACACAGTAATAAGGCCGCAAATTAGCAGCCATCAATATCATGCAAGCAGAACTCATCCTGTCCTCGGATTAAAGATAGCTGGTCATCATCTCAGGATCTTTAGCATCAGGCGAGGTATAAAAGTTAAATGTGTCGCCTACCCATTATACGTATAATTCACCCAGTACTGTAGAAAGCCGCAGCATATTCTCAACGTTGCTGATGGTCGCTAAAAGCGATTGAAGTGGAGCAATGCCTATTTTATTGGCTAATCCGGTATGCATGTAGCTGTTATACATATCGCCTAATGCTTTGCGTATTCGCAACTTTTTAAGCTTCAGTGTTCGCTGACTTTTGGATAAACGTTGTCAAGTTTTCTTGGCTGTCATCATATAAAACGTTGCACGACCCATAACGAGACTTATCTGCTGGGACCGCGGTTTGTGTTAACCATACCCCGTTAACAGGGCTAAAAAAATCACCTTGAGCCCGCAGGTTTTTATCAACAGCTCTAAAATCAACACCTGAGTTTAGAGGTGCTTTACTGACTAATACCGTGCAGTAGCCTTTGTAGACTGGCTTGTTTGATTTTTACAAAGGAATATGAGTTTACCGATTGAACAAGCTAACTGCAAAAGCGGATAAAGGTTCAATGTGGGAGTGTGGGAGTGTGGGAGTGTGGGAGTGTGTGCAGTGGTTTTAGAACAGATAATAAAAAAGGGCCAACGGCCCTTTTTTAAATCATCACAGCCTTTTACTTTTTCTTTGCCTTAGGGTTAGGCAAATCAGTAATACTCCCTTCGTACATTTCAGCGGCTAGGCCGATTGATTCGTTAAGGGTGGGGTGAGCATGGATAGTTAATGCGATGTCTTCTGCATCGGCTC
>CAJQKX010000770.1 GCA_905479025.1 uncultured Paraglaciecola sp. | reverse complement strand
AACTCTGCCTTGCTGGGGATTTATTACCATTCCAAAAAACTACGTTTTGCATCCGCTTAGTCCTAACAATGACCCGATTGGCCGATTTACGCTTTGTTTGTCTACGCAATGCTCAAGACGTAGAATACAATTTATTCATCAAAAAAATTTATTTAATAATATTTTTTATCAATTTATGGACACATTATGCAACTTCATGTCGTTATGATCTCACGTTTACTTTCTTCAATGTTATTTTTGGCCCTGAGCAGTTTACTATTATCATGTACCAATGCTACTAAAACCCCTTCAGTGGTAAAAATAGTCAAACACAACAATCAATATTCTATTACTGTAAATGGCCAACCTTATGATGTAAAAGGAGTGGGGCTGGGCTACAAAGATGATGAAACAGTCATAGCCTTAAAAGATGCAGGAGGTAATTCTTTTAGAACTTGGGAATTAACTCATATCGAGCAAGAATTAGCCATAGCAGAAAAACTGGGGCTGATGGTTGCAGTAGGCATACCAACAGGTAAAGAATTACTAGGCTTTGATTACAACGACAAAGAAGCTGTGGAAAAGCAGTTTCGACGTGTTATCACTGCCGTCGAAAAATACAAAAATCACCCCAACATATTGTTGTGGGTGATTAACAACGAGCCTAATTTATTATATGACGAACAAGGACAATTAAAAAACGTTAACCCTAAGGTTTATGCTGCTATGGGTGACATCATTGATCATATTCATAAAATTGATCCCAATCATCCTGTTACTTTTAGTCTAGCGGGAAACAATCCAAAAGATATCGCGCTGGTACTAAAGCATGCACCAAATATCGATATTTTGTCTGTGCAGAGTTATGGCTCCTTAGTCACATTACCTGACAGTATCGTCCAAAGTAACGTAGATAAACCTTATATGGTGACCGAGTTTGGCCCTATGGGACATTGGGAATTACCCTCCACACAATGGGGTCGAGAAATTGAAGAACCTAGTGCAGTCAAAGCTGCAGGTATGGCCAAACGGATGCAAGATGTCATCCTTGATGATAAAACAGGTAAAATCATTGGTTCATTCGTATTTTTCTGGGGGCAAAAGCAAGAGCGTACACCTACTTGGTATGGCATGTTTAATGAGTCGGGTGAACAAACTGCAAGCATAGATGAACTGACTCGTATCTGGACTGGGCAATACCCAGCCAATCGCGCGCCACAATCTAAGTCTATCACCATCAATAATATTCAAGCTGTTGAAAGTATTAAATTAAAACCTGAACAACCTGCCACAGTCAAAGTACAAGTTTCCGATACACAAGGCGACCTACTAACGCATCAATGGGTATTGATGAATGAAGTAGAAACTCGCAGCCAAGGGGGGCACTTTGAAGCAAAACCTGCAGCATTGTCATTGCAAATACTCGCATCTGACGTTCAACCAGATCATGTTGAAATGACATTTAATCCACCAAGTGAAAATGGGGAATATCGTTTATTCCACTACGCTTATGACGGAAAAAATAAAGTGGGTAATGCAAACATTCCGTTTATGGTTGAAAATTAGTTAAATAACCTGAACTCATGATGAATAACTGTCCCTTGTAATATACATCCTATCAAGGGACTGGCTATTAAATTACCGCCAATTCAGGACAGTCATCACTTATTGCCAATTTTTGGGGTTCGCAAAAAGGGCATATATCATTTCTGCTTTGGTTATTAATAAGGCTGCAAAATCTTTGCGTAACGGGTCGTTAGTATTGTTTTGCAAAATTTGTTCAGCTTGAAGCTGCCAACGCATTGAAAACGCTCTAAGCGTATCTTTAGCATTTTTTTCTGATGCATAAGGTATGGCGTCAGCAGGCAGATCACCACTTATTACCCAATAATATTTTCCTTCAGTGGATTTTATTTTCCAAACAGCAACATAGGGAGCCAAGTAGCGACTTTCCTCTGTCACAACACTGTCGAACAACACACCTTGTTCTGCCAAGTGTTTATTAGCTCTTTGATATTGCTCTCTAACCCATTCGGATAATTGCTCTTGGCTGAGTTCTTCTGACGCCATAAATACTAAACCTTTGATAATAAAGCTTAGATTTTATCATATACTCAGAGGTTGGGTTAATAAGTCAAAGATTAATTGGAAACTTTCCATTATCCTTGAATAAACCAACACCACTTTACTATTTTGGATCTCATATGTCAGACTCTCAGGGGATGAATACCCCAAACGATATTGCTCAGTTCACGCCAGAACAACGTCTTTCTTATCTAGTAAAAGAATGCATCTCACATAAACAAGTATGGATACTAACCGACCAAGACGGTTGCGTGATGCTGAATACAGAAGATGAAGATTGCACCCCCGTATGGCCAAGTGAAACATTTGCCCAAGCTTGGGCTACCGGAGAGTGGTCAGCATGCGAACCTAAGGCGATTGATTTAAAAACATGGCATAGTCGCTGGACCCAAGGGTTAGAAGACGATGATGTGGCCATTGCGGTTTTCCCTAGCGAAAATGAAGAAGGATTAGTGATTTCTGCCCAAGAATTTGATTTTGAATTAAAGACAAAAGCAAAAAATTAACCCGTTCTTTGCTTATTACTATGCTTCAAGAAAAAGCCACAGTCTAGACAAAAATATCCACCACAGAGTGCCCACTTTCACAAAGAAATAGAAATTTCATTAGGTTATTTTTTTTTGTGTCCTTTTTCCTCTGTGGTTCAGATCTTTCGCTGTTTTACTTTAGCTACTTTATTTTTGCTCAAACGTCTCAAACTGGTTGGGTAAATAGTCAACCAATCTGCCAGACAACCCAACGTAGATTTTTAGCGTTTGTGGGAAAGATAAAAATATTTTTGGCAGTATATTAAGCAACTGGTCATTACCTCTATTTTCAGCTTGCTTTACCGCTAGTGGGATATCTGCGAAAGTAGAAAACATATATAAGCAATGGCTTAAATCTTTTTGAAGTGGCTGCATCTGTGTTGCGTCACTCACTTGCATTTTATTCCAAGCATGTTGCCAGACTGATTCAAGTTGACTGTGCCCAAATAGCATACCTTGGCACCATGTGGCTACTGAACTTTGCTTTTGACCGTCCTGATTAAATGTCACCCCCATGGGTAAGAATATCTTTTCTTCACTCATACTTTTCAGCTGTATTTGCAATATTTTCATCAA
>CAJQKX010000769.1 GCA_905479025.1 uncultured Paraglaciecola sp. | reverse complement strand
CTTTTCTATGGAAAGATCAGCAGTTTAATTGGCAGAAAACTAAAATGTATTTTGATGATCTCATCAAGGTGCAAATTCCTACTACAATAGTGACCACTTGGATTATTTGGATACCTGCAGTGAGTCTTATTTATATAATGCCAAGTAACTTACAAATTCCGTTGTTCAATCTGGTGTTATGTTTTTTTGTATTGATACTGGCTATTCTAAATGTGGATGACAAGTAAACATATAGCAACGTGGCTTGAACTCCCTCAAACTGGCTAAATAATGGTCAGTTTTTATTTTGTAGTTTTGTCAATTTTTGTTTAAATACGCTTAGGTAATATCGCTATTTGTAAGTAAGCTTGTGGTTTTCCATAAATATTTTTGAGTAAGGAACCGTTAGCATCTGCTCAGTATGGTGTAGATACATAAAGTCCTGTGACAGTTTGATATTTATTACTTTGGCTGTCGTATCGTAATTAGCTCCTAATGCCCCAATATAAACGTGACTTTTAAATTTAAGAGAGACAGACCTTGCAATCCCCTAAAACCAGCACCGTAATGAAATGGCTATTTGGTCAACTTCGTCCATACAAATCAAAGGTGGCTTTTGCCATAGCTGCATTAATTGTAGGTGCTGCGTCGTGGCTATTATTAGGCCAAGGTATTAAAGCTGTGGTGGATGAAGGGTTTATTGCTAATAATGCTGACAAGCTAGATGAAACTATGTTCATGGTAATGGGTATTGCCCTGATAGGCAGTATTGCTGCTTATTTTCGATTTTACTGGATGATTTGGTTGGGTGAGAGGGTTAGTGCAGATATTCGCCAAAATGTGTATGGGCATTTGCTTACGCTATCCCCTGCATTTTTTGCTAAAACGCGAACCGGAGAAGTGATATCTCGTTTTACCGCAGACACTACCTTACTTCAGTCTGTAGTAGGAATGGGGTTATCAATGGGATTGCGCTCGAGTATTACTTTTATTGGTGCGTTATTTTTGATGCTATTTTCTAGCCCAATACTGACTTTATATGTATTAATTGCAGTGCCAATAGTATTAATGCCAATTAGAGTATTTGGGGCTAAAGTAAGATTACACTCAAAAAACAGTCAAGATAAAGTCGCAGATGTGGGCGCTTATGTAGATGAAACATTACATGAAATCCACACTGTGCAGGCTTATTCTCATGAAGAAATAGACAAAACATTGTTCCAATCTCGTATTGAAGGGGTGATGTGGGCTGCGCAATTACGAATTAAATATCGTGCTTTGCTGGTAGCATTTATTATGGCTATTAGTATTATTGCCATCACGTCAGTGGCGTGGATAGGTGCACAGCAAGTATTAACAGGGGTCCTGAGTGCTGGCGAACTCACCGCATTTATGTTTTATGCGGTTATGGCGGGTGGCGCTGTGGCGACTATTAGTGAAGTGATTGGGGAAGTTCAAAAAGCAGCGGGTGCCAGTGAGCGTTTAATGGAACTGCTGAACACTCGAACCAGTATTGAGTCGCCTGTGTCTCCCATTGCCTTGCCAAATGAAGTCAGTGGTGAAATTAGCTTACAGAATGTGAATTTTTACTACCCCCAAGCTGACAATGTATCGGTGATAAAAGACCTGAGTTTGAAAATAAAAAGTGGTGAGCGTATTGCTTTAGTTGGCCCAAGTGGGGCAGGAAAGTCTACGTTGTTTCAATTATTACTGCGTTTTTATGACGTCAGCAGCGGTCAGATAAAATTAGAAAGCAAAGACATTAAATGGCTAGATGTACCTGCGTTGCGAGATCAATTTGCGTTGGTGCCTCAAGAATCAGTGATATTTGCTAGTAGCGTTAAAGATAATATTGGTTATGGCCGCACCAATGCTAGTCAGTTAGATATTGAAAACGCTGCAAAAGCAGCCCGCGCTCATGACTTTATTCTGGAGTTACCCCAGGGGTATGAGACTAACTTAGGCGAACGAGGGGTGCGTTTATCTGGCGGTCAAAAACAGCGCATTGCCATTGCTAGAGCTATCTTGGCTGACAGACCTATTTTGTTGTTAGATGAAGCCACTAGTTCTTTGGATGCCTCTAACGAGCAACATGTTAAGTTGGCGCTAGAAGAATTAATGAAAGACAAAACTACTTTGATTATCGCCCATAGATTGGCGACGGTTATTAATGCCGATCGTATAGTGGTGATGGACAAAGGTGAGATAGTCGCCGTAGGTACCCATCCAGAATTGGTCAAAAGTAACGCTTTGTACCGAGAATTTGCACAACTGCAGTTAATAGATTGAAGATATATGTCGAAACAAACATTTTTAATTATTTATGGCGCGGCAGTGAAAGCTGGGGGGGGCCCCAGTGGTACCTTGTTACGCAGGGTTCAAGGGGCATGGGAAATTAGTCAACGTTTAGCCACCCCTTGCTATTTTATCGTAACAGGTGGGGTAGGCAAACATGCCCCTAGCGAAGCACATGTCATGCAAAAGCTATTATTAGATTTGGGTGCAACCAATGAGCAAATCATTGTGGAAGATCAAGCCAAAGATACTATGGATTCGACCTTTTATTGCGCTGAAATACTTACTCGTCATTCTTATCAACCCCAAGATGATCACGTCATTATTTGTTCTAGTACCTATCACAATTATAGATGTCAGCTATTATTGTGGATGTTGGATGTTGACTCTCAGCGAGCAAACATGCCATCGGATAAAGATGCCTTGGGAACAATTAAATGGTTGCGTTACTACATACGCGAAGCCTTAGCCATTCCCTGGGACTTTATAAATATTTGGGTGAAACTGAAGTTTTAAGGACGATTTAAATGAAATGGCCAACCTCACTTTTAATCATGTTCGTTTTGGTGTTAACAGTTACCGCTATTGTTTTTTTTAAAGATAAAATTTTTAGTCCAGAAGTGACGTTAAGTGAAAGTGAAAAAAAAGGTATGAAATTACTCAAAATTGCACAAGATGCCTGTTTGAGTGGTCAAACCGATAACGTCGATTTATATGCAAGAGTTCAAGGCAGTTTGACTGAAGGAGCGAATGCAGGAGCTGGGATCAGTGATGTAACCTCAAAAGGGGCGGTAAACTACTTAGATGAAAGTATTCGCAATATTGCCGATGGGGAAATCCGGGCATGTCTTGATCCTCATCTGCGCAGTATAAAAGCGTGCATTCTGGGTGATTGCCAAGCAGATGAGTTGCCTAAAACCATAGACTTTAAGTTTAAAAATTCAGATTCTGAACAAATAAATACACAAAATCAATATTCAGACATAGCGTTTTTTCGTTTGCAAAATAAACAGGGAGAGAAAAAGTTAGTTAAACAAGATGATGATTTTTTTAGTGAAACCATTGAATTATTAGATATAGGTGTAACGAGTATTGCTCAAGTGGCCTTCCAAGTTAGACAAGGCAACACCTTGCTAAAACAACCGGCTAAAATTTGCTTGCAACGGGCTAAAACAGTCAAGCCAAATGACAATAATTATGTGGAATTTAGATGTAATGCAAACGGAGAGTGTTTGCATGATGAGATGTCACCCAAGTGGTTTGATTTATGCCCATTGACGAATGATCCAGATAGTTCTATTAGCAACCTAAATTGGCTATCGCCTTTTATTTCAGAGGCCTATGCACAAACTAAACATACCTATTGGGCCGTGCCATCTTTGTCAACACTTGAATCAAGAGTTGATCAACAAGATTTGATTGGGATTGGGTATACTCACTTTTTCTTAAGCTCCGACAAGCCCATTCGAAACGGAGCTGATGCCTTGTATTATGATTTACAGGTTAACGGCCAAACTGTACTGGAAGATGGGTTATATCCAGATTTTAATCTCAAGAGTTACGATGATACTCAGCCTTTATCAATTAACTTTGGTTTACAAAATTTAAATTTTTCTGGGCAAGTAAATGGTTGCGATGAGTTAACCCTCAATATTCAATTTTTAAAAGACGGCCAACCTATACGTGATAACATTTTGTGGCATCGCAGTTATGTGTCATTAAGAGACGCTCGGGAGAAGCAATTAAAAGTAGGCGCAACCAACTTAAGTTGGCAAGGAATATACCGAAGAGCTTCAAAAGAATATGATTCAGAGGTGTTTGTAAATTCAGTTTTTGTGAATAAAACTCTCC
>CAJQKX010000768.1 GCA_905479025.1 uncultured Paraglaciecola sp. | reverse complement strand
TATAATTGACAAAGCCAGGGCAATTAATTTCTTTGGTACGTTTTGTTTTTGATTCCAATACAGGACTCCAAGAAAGGCAACAAAGAGTATTCCAGGAACCAGCATCAATGACGTAGAAAAAAACTTCTGGTACCCCATAAACAAACATGAAAAAAGCACTAACAATCTTTGAAATCCAGAAATTTTTCTATCGAGACTGAGAATAAATAATATTCCGATGCCAACATGCCCAATCGGATCGATTAAAGTGGGCAATGAGGGAAGCTCACTTAAAGCTGGGAGTAGTTGATACATTAAATAGATGCTAACCAAAACCCACGCTAGTTGCAGTTGTACTTTAGAACTAAACTTTTTCCCAATACTAAGTGGGCGAATTTTCGAAGTTATCTTCCAAAATCCATAGTACCCACAAAGCATCATCATTAAGCCAAACATGGTAAGCATAAGCGCCTTTATCACAGAATCTTGACTAGCAGAAAACCAATTAAGACCTGTAAAAAAAACAGGTAAACTGAAACCAACAGCATAGAAAATTCCGTGAAGAGGCATCAACGGAATCAACAAACGTTCTCTACGATTAAACTTTGCTACGAAGATTGGAAGAACACCTAAAATCAGTACGCATAAGGCAAGTAACATTTGCAATGCATAACCAAAGTCCCCTGCCACGAAAATCAGCGCTAATAGCACCAAAAGTGTAGCACCCAGAAAAAGATAAGTAATTGTGAGTCTCATCGATTCTCTATTTAATTGTTTCTAAAAGATACTGTACTCTGGAGGTATAGGTATGATTTGAGACCAATTTCATTCCACACTCCCTTACCCTTAATGCTTCTTCTCTATTTGAGATGATGTACTGAAGTTTTTGCTTTAATTCATCTATATCGCTATACATAAAACTAGCTTGACTATCCGGGAACAACTCTTCTTGTTCCGATGACCGGGTAGTAAGCATAAGACCGCCCGCAGCAGGAATCTCAAACGACCTCATATTATGAGAACCTATATTTTGTGATCTCATAGGGTTTAGCGCTACAACCGCAGAGCTAATAATCGTCGACAAATCATTACCAAATATAGCTTCGCTACTCACATTATTTTTTAGCGGAAAGTCTTTGCTTGCTCTGCTCCAGCCATTCCCAAAGATCTTAACATTAAAGTCTCCTAATTCGGATAATAGCAACTCTCGGGGCTTATCCCATGTACCAACAAATGCAATAAACTCAGGCTGACTCACCGAGATTTTATCTGGACGCAAATGAAAATCCTCATCATATGCAAATGGCAAATAAAGTACTCTAGAACAACCATCATTTTTCAATCGTTTAGCAATAGTTTTCGACCACATACAATAATAATCAAAAAATCTAATACATTCTTTAACATTTAAATTAGATGCGCCTCGTGAAACTTCGTTATAAGGATCATCCGGATTGATATTTATCCAGAGCGCATTCGGAGAAAGCTTTTTGCAAAGTTGGAGAGTCTTTAAATTGAATTCCATTCCTTTAAATACGATGATCCAATGGTATTTTTTGTTACTGTTGGAAAGATGGTTAATAAGCTTTTTCCCTGCCCATCGTTCAATAATTTGAGGAAATATTCTATTCAAAATTCGATTTTTGGGACGATCTATATCAGTACTTAGAATATCAACATGTTTAAAGCCATTCTTGTTAAAAGCTCTTTTATAAATATTTTCCAGTGAGGTAGGAATCGTTGACCCAACTAGTAAAACCGGGAATTTCTTAATCATGCCTTATCACTCTCGAGGTCTAAACAATCTCTCAAAGCTCTAATAGTTTCGGCCAAAGAGAACTTTTCTACATGAAGTCCTGCGTCTAATCCAAGCTGCTTGTTCAAGCCGGGACTATCTGTGAATTTTTTAAAGAGCCGAGCAAGCTCATCTACATCCCCCATCGGATAAGTATACCCGGTTACACCTTCTTTAATCATGTCAACTGCTGCACCACAGGTATTGGAAACAATTCCAGGAAGCCCACTTGCCATTGCTTCATTTAAAACTAAACCCCAGGTCTCATAATGGGATGGGAGTACGAAAACATCTGCGGCTGCGTAATATGCAGGAATTTCACTTTGATTTAAAAACCCAACAAAATTGATGTTTTTCACATTATTCTGTGAAACAAATTGCTTACATTCTTCCAGTAAAAAACCGTCGCCGACTAGAATGAAATGCGCATTTTCATCACCGTTGTTGAGCGCGGCCTGAATAATATCTAATGGTCGTTTCCTATTAATGAATTTAGCTACATATAAAAAAACCGTACCACTATCTTTAATGTTCAGCTTCACCCTGATTTGCTTGGCAATCTCCTTTTTAGCTTTCGCTAGGTTAGAAAAATATTCATTATCAACGCAGTATGGCGCTATGCTAATTTTTTCTTTAGGCACTCCATAATGTTCGTATAAGCGAGCATTGTGTGTGCCTATAGCCAGAAATTTTGAGAATTTTTTAAATAAAGCTGGGAATAAAAATCTCTTTGCCGCCTTCACATAAGGAGCCTGGAAATGCTGCAAATTTGATTCAGCTCTTAATATTAGAGGAATTGAAAACTTGGTTGCCCAATAAATAGCTTGCAAAAAAAGTACATTATTCCAACCAAAAATGACTATAGCGTCATAGGAGCCACTCTTTAAATGAAACTTCAGATCAGGAGCATCTAAAAAGAAATCATTTACATCACGGTCTGGTCTGCTATTTTTAAGAAAGACATGTTGATAACCCTCGAGCAGCGGAACATCCCAAGCAAATGCTTTCCCAAAACCGGGATCAACTTTTTCGCAGTTTAATCCATGATCAGACCCGAAAAAGACGGTCAAATCGACATCAGCGTTTTCAGCTATGGACCTAAACAATGGAGCCTGATATTGAATGCAATGACTCGTTATAATTGCAATTTTTTTCATATGCTTAGACCTGCGCATCCATAGTTTTTTGATTTATACAGTTTTCATATTCCCTAATCATTTTCTCTCCATAAACGTCCCACGTAAAAGACCTTGATACACTTTCTTTTCCCAGATAACCCATTTCCTTAGCTTTTTCTTGATTATCATAGAAAAATAAAATTTTAGCTTTTAATTGCTCGACATCTCTCACTTGCAGCACACAACCATATCGCTCATCCTTAACTAGGTCCTCTCCACCTGTATTTGTTGTGCAAATGATAGGCAGTCCACAAGCCATAGCTTGAGCCTGAACCATGGCTAGTCCCTCTTCTATTGAGAAAAGAACGAAAACATTCGCCTGACTATAATAATAATTTAGCTTACTTTGGGGTTG
>CAJQKX010000767.1 GCA_905479025.1 uncultured Paraglaciecola sp. | reverse complement strand
CTAATTCAGATTTTACGCCGGGGAAATTAGATTTTAGTTGTGGCAACAGGTTTTCTTCTACTTGTTTAATAATAGTATTAGGCTCCACCACTTCTTCGTCAATTGACCCATATATATAAACACTTCTGTAACCTTCTTCTCGACGTATATAGTTAATACCCGGTGTTTCCGTTAGCGTGACTACGTCGCCAAGCATGACTTCTTGGCCTTGGGGGGTGGTAATGACTGCATATTTTAATTCGGAAAAACGTTCACGGGTAAGTTTAGGATAGCGCACCATCACCCTGACTTCTTCTCCGTCACGGATTATCCTTTGAGCTTCGCCGCCAAAAAAGCTAGCACCAACTTGATTGGCGATGTTGGATAAGTCTAAGCCTAAATCATAAGCAACAGGTAACAAATCGATTTGAATTTCTTTACTGGCTGGGTCGATGCTTGAGCTGATGTCAAATAACCCTTCTTGCTGTTGTAACATAGAGATGAATTCACGTCCGGCAGCATTTAGTAATTCAATGTCTGCGCCAAACAGCATGAAACCAAATTCACCATCACCACCACCACCACCACCTCCTCCACCCATGAGATTATCCTGAATGGTAATAGACTTCATACCCGGAATAACAGGCATATCTGCGCGCCATCTTCGGGCTAGCTCAAACGCATCAAAGTGTCGTTTTTCTTCGTCTACTAAAGACACTAAAATTCGCCCTGCAGTACGACCCTGGTTAAACACCATAATGTCTTTCATTAAACTGCTACCATATTCAGTCACAATATTTTCATCCACATCATAAACCATAGCTTCTATAGTTTTGAGCGCGTTTAATGTTGTTTCGTCAGAGACATTATCATTCATTTTAATATTGATGCCGGGGAAATCGCTGGCGACTTTTGGCGTCAGAACTGTTCTGACGTAATCCCCTTGAATTAAACCAGTACTCAATACCAAAATCGCTATAAAAGTAGCAAATACGAACCAGCGCCATTCAATACAACGAGTGATAAAATTTTTGTAGGGGCCGTTTACAAACCCAAAAAAACGTTTATTAAATCGTGCACGCCAACTCGTTTCTTTGATTGGCGTAAATTTCATGTGGGCCAAATGGGCAGGTAAAATCCACTTAGACTCGATCAAACTAAAGACCAAACATAAAATCACTATTATTGAGATATTAGTAAAAAATGCGGCTTGTGGACCTGATGCAAATAAAGTCGGAGTAAATACAGCAATGGTGGTCAACACGCCAAAGGTAGCAGGTGTGGCGACTTTTTTGGCGCCCCGAACCACGCTTTCTACGCCCCCCCCTTTTTCTTCAATTTCGGTATAAGCGGCTTCGCCTATTACAATAGCGTCGTCAACTACTATGCCCAGAACCATAATAAAAGCGAATAAAGATAAAACATTAATGGTTACACCGAATACTGGCATCATCATTATGGCGCCTAGGAAACACACAGGCAGGCCCAACATCACCCAAAATGCTAATCTGAAGCGTAAGAATATAGTTAGCATCAAAGCCACTAAAAGCGCACCTTGAAACAAATTTTTGAGCATCATGTCCAGACGTGAATTCAAATAAAACGTCATGTCCACCAAAATTTTTAATTCAAGGCCTTGAGGCAACGTTTTGTTGCGTGCTTCTACGTAGGATTGCACCGACTCAGCAATGGGCACAGTGCTTTGATCTTTGGTGGCTTTGACGTCCAGAGACATAGCATTGACGCCAGAATATTTAAAATATCGCTCACCTTCGGTAAAACCATCTTTAATATCTGCAACATCTTCAAGTAATACTTTGCTACCGTTTTTACCAATTTTGACGGGTATCTTTCTAAATTCATCGCCACTGTAGAGCTGGTTTTCTACTCTCACAGCAACAATGCCTGAATCTGTTCGTAACTGTCCTGCGGAGATATCGGTAGAAAAACGTCTGATCGCTTGGGTTACATCGGCAATAGATAAATTATATTTACGTAATGTTTCCGGATTAATTTCTATGGCAATTTCATCATCAGGCGCCTCTAATTCGACCAAAGATACGTTTTGCAGTGCCCTCAATTCATCTTCAATTTGTTTAGCAAGAGGCTTCAACTCATTGATGGGCAGGTCACCTACTAGAGCCATTGCAATCACGTCTTGCTGAAATTCAATTTGAGATATATTAGGAGGTTCCATGTCAGCAGGAAAGTTAGCAATACTATCTATTCTAGCTTTCACTTTATCTAACACCTCAGACAAGTCTTTACCAGGGTCTATCTCTAGTGAAATTGAACCGCTACCGCGCCGGACTCGGGAAGTACTTTCTTTAATCTCAGTAATATCTTTGAGTGCTTCCTCCATTTTAATGATAATGCTTTGTTCAATCTCTTGGGGCGAAGCACCCCGATAAACGGCACTAACATTGATGTAATTAATTTCAAAATTAGGAAACATTTGTCTTTGAATGGTTTTATAACTCCACAGCCCCATAATAATAATAAACATCATCATTAAGTTGGCGGCAACAGAATTGTTGGCAAAAAAAGCAATTAAACCTGTTTGTTTTGGCTCTACAAGGATATTTTCATTTTTACTGGACATAGTTAAAACCTTATAGTGATTGCTTTATTACTAAATCTTCAGCAGGCTCAGCAATTTTCACTTTCATGCCTTTTTGTGGGTATTCAGGTAAGGTCAAAATCAATGTGTCTTGATTGTTTAGGCCTTCACTAATTAAAAAGTAAGCACCTTCTTCACGCAAGATTTCAACTCGTTGAGGCTGCATTTCTTGGTTTTCATCTAACAACCAAATGATTCTATTGTTAACTAATTCTTGGGGTAAACGATATACCTGGTTTAGCGTTCTTCCGGCAAAACTCACTTCCACATAATGACCAAACTTTAATACTGGAAGAGAAGACTTTAAAGCGTATGGGTCTTCTATTCTCACTACTAGCTGACTCATACGGGTACTTTGGTCAATAATGCCTAAATCACGGCTCACAATACCCTTACGAACAATAGTGTTGTATCCTTTGGTGCTAATAGTGGCTATTTGTTGGGTTATGTCAGTGGGTAAAAATTCTCTGTCAAAACCTGCAATAGGAAAAGAGACTTCTGCAGTTTCAATATTATAAAGCTCACCTACTTGAGACCCCTTATTCACGTATTGTCCAACACCCAAATCACGGCTGATAACTAAAGCGTCGTATGGCGCTTTGATGGCACAATTATCTAAGTCGCGTTGGGCTATTTTTAATCTTGATTGAGATGATTTTACAGAGGCTTGGGCACCTAACATTTGTGGTTTACGTAAATATAAGTCAGATACCTTCCTTCCCTTTGCTTCACGTTTTGCGACAACTGCTTTAGCTTGTTCTTCAATGAGGTTTGCCTTAGCCAAACTAAGGTCAGCTTCGGCTTGCAATAAGGCCGCTTCATAAGTGTCAAGTTCAATGGTAAACAGGGTGTCACCACGCAAAACTAAACCGCCAGGCACGAAGTTAGGATGCCATGTGAGTACTTCGCCGGATACTTGGGCAGAAATCATGGTACTTTCTAAAGGACTTACTTCCCCGTAGCTCGTTATTCTAACTTGGTAATCTTCAGCTATGGCTGTTTCAATTTTTACCGTGGGACGAACGTCTACGGGCTCTTTATCTACATCTTTTTCGCCAGAAGCCTTTATAGCACTCATGCCACCAAAACCTATCGCCAGTATTACTAAGGGTAATATTCCTTTAAACCACTTCTGTTTCATTCTGCTTTTCCTCAACTGCAATTTCATTCTTAATAATAACTGACAAAAACCAAGATACCATAAGTTCATTTGTAAAAATGTGTGATTTTATCCCGACATTTTATGAAAGTGTCACACGCTGTAGTGTATAAAAAATACTGGATTGATTATAGTGACTAATTACTGAATTATTTAACAATGAAGAGACCTATGAAACGTTGTGCATTTTTATCCATGGACAGTCTAGAAGACTTTTTTGCTTACGACCAAATGTTATTTGAACCATTGAAAGCGGTGGGTTGGTTAGCTGAAGAAGTGTCCTGGCGAAAAATGGATGTTGATTGGAATGTATACGATGTGGTGGTGGTCCGCACAACGTGGGATTATCAGGATGATGTTGAGGCGTTTATGGCATGTTTGCAACGCATTCAAGCCTCGTCAGCTC
>CAJQKX010000766.1 GCA_905479025.1 uncultured Paraglaciecola sp. | reverse complement strand
TATAGCGATGGAATTAGATGTACCCGAATTTAGGCGTACACTGAGCCATTCAGCCTTTGGTGAAGGGTGGGGTTTATATTCAGAGCGATTAGGTAAAGAAGCAGGTTTCTACCAAGACCCCTATAGCGACTTTGGCCGCTTAGGCTACGAAATGTGGCGAGCCGTGCGCCTAGTAGTCGACACGGGCATTCATGCTTTTGGCTGGAGCCGTCAGCAAGCCATCGATTATTTAGCCCAACATACTGCGCTGACCCAAAAATCAGTCGAAAACCAAATTGACCGTTATATCTCATGGCCGGGTCAAGCACTGTCTTACAAAATGGGTGAAATCAAAATTCGTGAATTACGTGCTAAAGCTGAAAAAAAACTGGGTGCCAAATTCGATATTCGCAGTTTTCACGATACTGTGATCGGACAAGGTTCCTTGCCTATGGCAGTGCTTGAAGACGTGGTTAATGATTGGATAATCGCTCAAAAAGCCAAATAAGTATGAATAACCCCTTATCTATTATTCCTACTAAACGCACTGAGGATTGGTGGTTAGCGCGCCACAAGCAAAAATTGACAGCGCTTAAGGCTATCGACCAGCCTATCGATATGTTGTTTCTTGGGGATTCGATCACCCATGCATGGGAAGTGGAAGGTGAAAGCGCTTGGCAACGCTACTTTTCACATTACAGCGTGGTAAATTTAGGTTTTGCTGGAGACAGAACCGAACACCTTTTATGGCGTATCAGAAATGGTGAAGTAGCTCAGCTATCAACCAAATGGATTGTGCTATTGATAGGGACTAACAACGCAGGGCATAGACTTGATGCACCAGAAGACATAGCAGCGGGTATTCAAACAATATTAGAGGAATTACGGCTGCAGTTACCCGCAAGTAAAATACTGCTTATGGCGATATTCCCCCGAAGTCGAAATACCAATAAACCCATGCGCCAGCGAGTGGATGTGAGCAATGCTTTAATCAAAACATTTACCGATGGCAAACACATACATTGGTTAGATATCAATAGACAATTTTTAACTGTAGATGGCGTATTACTGGAATCAGTGATGCCTGACTTACTTCATCCTAATGCCACCCAATATCATAAATGGGGCCATGCTATTTTATCCTATGTCGAGCATAACTAAGTCCCTTTAAGAGCCCAACTGTGTGAAATTTTACACTTATGTAATGACTTGTTACGTATTCAAACTAAATAACTCGCCTTACCCTATTGAGTGCTATTCAAACAATGCAATACACTGGTCTAATAAATATAAAAAACAACGGCAGAGGAAACAATAATGGAAAGACGCGATTTTATTAAAATCGGTGGTGTAGGTGTGGGGGCATTAATGCTGCCCATAACTGGCATCGCCATCTCAGCAGAACAAATGCTAGATAAACCCATGGACGTAGCCTATAAAAAGAAGCTGGCAGATATTGCCCTTAATGCTGCCAAAGCAGCGGGTGCAAGTTATGCTGATGCGCGCATTGGCCGCTATCTAAATCAATTTGTGACCACCCGTGAAACCCGTGTAGACAATATTGTGAATACCGAGTCAGCGGGCATTGGGGTGCGCGTAATCACAAATGGTACTTGGGGCTTTGCTTCAACGTCTAATATGACTCCAGATAGCGTGGCTAAAACAGCCGAACGAGCAGTCGCGGTGGCTAAAGCCAACTCTAAATTTCAGACAGTACCAGTTAAGCTTGCACCAGTAAAAGGTGTGGGTGATGTGAGTTGGCAAACACCTATCAAGAAAAATGCAATGGAAGTACCCATTAAAGATAAAGCTGATTTGTTACTCACAGCTAATGCTGCTGCCATGGGAAATGGGGCAAACTACATTACTTCCATGCTATTTTTAGTCAATGAACAAAAATATTTTGCCTCAACAGACGGCTCTTATATTGACCAAGATGTGCACCGCTTATGGGCACCGTTTTATGCCACTGGAATAGGTAAAAATGGCTTTAAACAACGCAACGGTTTGGGCAATCCTGTGGGCATGGGCTTTGAATATTTAGATGGTCTTGAAAAAGATAAAATCAAAATTACGGGTGCTAACGTTGGATATAACAACTCCTATGACTTGGTTGAAGATGCTGCTGCTGCAGGTAAGCAACTAAAAGCAAAACTAAAAGCAAAATCAGTCGAGCCGGGGAAATACGATTTAGTGTTAGATCCTGCGCACCTTATGTTGACCATCCATGAATCGGTTGGACATCCTTTAGAGCTGGACAGAGTATTAGGTTACGAGGCTAATTATGCAGGCACCAGTTTTGCGACCTTAGATAAATGGAAAAGTGGAAAATTCCAATATGGCTCTGATAGAGTTAACTTGTTTGCAGATAAAACCCAACCTTATTCATTAGGCAATGTTGCCTATGATGATGAGGGTGTCAAAACCAAGGACTGGGACTTAGTCAAAGACGGAATTTTAGTGAATTATCAAGCGACTCGCGATCAAGTTCATATGATTGACCAAAACGAATCACATGGTTGTAGTTACTCCCAAAGCTGGCGTGATGTGCAATTTCAACGGATGCCCAATGTATCTTTAAAACCTAATGAACAAGACATCTCAGCTGAAGATGTAATCAAAGATGTCGAAAATGGTATTTATATCGCCGGTCGTGGCTCGTTCTCAATCGATCAACAAAGATACAATTTCCAATTTGGTGGGCAACTATTTTACGAAATCAAAGATGGAAAAATTACTGATCAGATTGAAGATGTGGCTTATCAGTCCAACACCCAAGAGTTTTGGAACAGTTGCACCCAAATGGCCGGAAAATCAGATTATCGAGTAGGTGGTTCGTTCTTCGATGGTAAAGGTCAACCGTCACAGGTTAGCGCGGTTTCTCATGGTTGTCCGACTACGAGATTCAACAACATTAACGTCATCAACACTGCGCGTAATGTGTAAGTCGGCATTGAGAAGGAAAGAGAATTATGACTATTTTATCTGAACAAAAAGCCAAAGAGTTACTGACCAAAGTATTAAAATACTCTAAAGCTGACGAAATTGAATGTAACTTAAATGGCAGCATAGGCGGCAATATTCGTTATGCCAGAAATACAGTATCTACCGCAGGCGAAGAAAGTGATCTGGTATTGGCTGTGCAATCCACCTTTGGTAAAAAAACGGGCACCGCCACTATCAATGAGTTTGACGATGGATCACTTGAAAAAGTAGTACGCCGCTCAGAAGAACTGGCTAAATTGGCACCTGAAAACGAAGAACACATGCCCTTGTTTGGCCCACAAAAATATACAACTTCTAAGACTTATTTTGAGTCAACAGCGAATGTTACCCCAGAAAATAGAGCGCAAGCTGCCGAAGACAGCATAGTGCCATCGAAAAAGAACAAATTGGTGGCAGCAGGCTTTTTAGAAGAGTTTGTGACGTTTAGCGCCATCATCAATAACAAAGGTTTATTCGCTTATAACCAATCTACAGACGTAGACTTTTCGGTGACTATTCGCACCGAGGACGGTAAAGGCTCAGGTTGGGTCACACGTAATTTTAGCGATTATAAACTCTTAGACACGGCTAAAGCGTCAAGCATTGCCATTCAAAAGTCCATAGGTTCGGTCGATGCTAAAGCGATGGAGCCAGGCAAGTACACGGTAATCTTAGAGCCTGCAGCCAGCGTTGGACTGTTAGGCAATATGGTGCGTAATTTTGCTCAAAGAGGCGCGGATGAAGGACGTAGCTTTTTAAGTTACAAACTCAAAGAAGGCGAAGATGCAGCAAAGGCACCTAAAAATAAGTTAGGCCAAAAAATGTTTGACGAAAGAGTCAACATTTATACTGACCCTAGGCACCCTATTGCTCCAGCAGCCCCCTTTTCTCGAAATGGCTATCCACGCAATCGCACCGATTGGATAAAAAACGGTACCGTAGTCAATATGCCTAATTCGCCTTATTGGGCGAAAAAAACCGGCGTCGCTTACGTTCCCCGTGGTGGTAATATTATTATGGATGGGGGCAACGAATCCTTAGAAGAGATGATTAAAAGTACCCGTAGAGGCATTTTGGTTACGCGCCTTTGGTATATTCGCTCACTC
>CAJQKX010000765.1 GCA_905479025.1 uncultured Paraglaciecola sp. | reverse complement strand
CGGTAGCCGCTTTAATATTGGAAGACACCGCAATAAAGTGTTTAGCGATATCAGGCTGTGTACCACCTGACGCTAAAAACCAAGCTTTAGCTGTCATAGTATTCTGTAAGGTTTCTTGAGTAGTGAAAGATTTAGATGACATCACCACTAAGGTTTCTTGATGATCAACAGAAGCTAAAACATCTTGGATATGACATCCATCAACATTGGCAACATAGTGTACTTTTACTCCTTCAAACCAATAAGGTTTAAGGGCTTGAGACATGATTTTAGGACCAAGGAAGGAACCACCAATGCCAATGGCGACAATTTGCTTCAGCGACTTGCCGGTATAACCTTTACGGTTACCACTGTGGATGCTGCTAACAAAATCTTGGATCTTTTGTTGGCAAGCTAACACTTCTGACATCACATCTTCACCGTTTACTAATACAGGGTTGCCGGAAAAATTACGCAGCGCAGTATGCAAAACAGCCCGCTTTTCGGTGTGATTGATGATTTCACCAGCAAACATTGCTTGGCTTTTTTCACTTACCTGACATTCAGTCGCAAGTGCTTGTAATGCTTGCATGACTTCATCAGTAATAAGATTTTTTGAAAAATCTAATTCAATCCCACAGGCGGCTTGGGTAAAATTTTCAGCACGTTGCGGGTCTGCAGCAAACCAGTCCCGCATATGTTGAGTTTTGATTTTTGTGGCTAAATTTTCAAGGTTTTGCCACGCTGGTGATGAAGTTAGTGCTGTCATTTTGTGTTCTCAATATAAGATAAAGCTCAGGTCTGGCCTCTATACCCGTCTCCCTTGAAGCTTTAGCGTTGTTGGCTACTCTCACTTACCCTAATCGGTAACCGACGTTGCACTTAGCATGCCTAAGCTCATGGGCTGAGTGCCTTTATCGCCTTGCTGCAACTCCAATGGCTTTGGGTATAACATAATTAAAAGCGCCGAATTCGACGCTTTTACAATAAGTTATGTAGGTTACAGGTAGCTTCTTAACATGGCTTCCAACTTAACTTGGTCAGCAGCAAAGTTGCGAATACCTTCAGATAATTTTTCAGTCGCCATGGCGTCTTGATTCATATTCCAGCGAAACTGAGCTTCTGTTAACGGTGCCCCAGGTGTTTTGATTGCGCCGTTGTCTTTTAACTTAATCGGCAAAGGTGCATCAGTCTGTGATAATGCTTCAAGTAAAGCAGGACCAATAGTTAAACGGTCACAACCGGCCAATTCAGTAATCTCAGCGGTATTACGGAAACTTGCACCCATAACTACCGTTTTATAACCATGATCTTTATAGTAGTTATAAATTTTAGTGACTGAAACAACCCCTGGGTCTTCGGCTGAAGTGTAGTCAGTTTTACCGGTACTTTTCTTGAACCAATCTAGAATTCGTCCAACAAACGGAGAAATTAAGAATGCACCGGCTTCTGCACAAGCTTGTGCCTGAGCAAAACCAAACAGTAAAGTGAGGTTACAGTTAATGCCTTCTTTTTCTAACACTTCTGCGGCTTTGATACCTTCCCAAGTGGAGGCTAACTTAATTAATATACGACTTTTGTCGATGCCTGCTTCTTTATAAAGCGCAATCAATTTATGGGCTTTATCGATACTAGCAGCGGTGTCAAATGACAAACGCGCGTCCACTTCTGTAGAGATCCTTCCCGGTACGATATTCACAATGTCAGTACCAATAGTCACAGATAATTTATCGCCCGCATCGGTAATTTGTTGTTCAGCGTCAGAAGATTGTTGTTTTGCCCAAGCCACAGCCCCCTGAAGATGAGACTTGTACTGCGGCATTTCTGCTGCTTTAAGTAACAACGAAGGATTAGTAGTGGCATCTACCGGTTGGTATTTTTTAATGGCTTCGATATCGCCTGTGTCAGCCACAACAGTGGTGATTTCTCGTAGTGCTTGTAATTGGTTAGACATATTATCCTCTGTAAGTAATGACACTTTATCGTTATTGCGATCAATTAGGTGTAGCTTGGCAACATTGTTCAGGAATTCAAAGAAGTAAGCTGACTATCATATGTCTTAATGCTTACCGTATGGTGACTGAAACGTATGGGAACAGGATATAACCGTTAAATAGCAGACGCCAGTAAAAGACCGATTTCACTAAAAAATAACGTCCATATGAAATCATATGTTCATAAAGCCAGCTTAAAATTACAAACAATGTTGGGTTATTTAGTAGTAGGAGAATTTATCTTTACCGCGCTCGTAACTTTGAAGCGCATGTTCAAATTCCTGCTTTAGTTCAGGTAAGGTATTGTAAAGCTCAACTTGTTGTTGTTGATGTTGTGCCACTTCGTTTCTCACCATTAATCGCTGATCTCGTTTAAGACCGTCAGCAATCATAAGCTCACTTTTATCTGCTATGGCATGTTCTAGCCAATCGATCTCTTTATAAGTGCTTTCGAGTTCCGCTGCACGTTGACTTAATATCTTTTTTAATCCGTATAGTGTTTGACCATCGCTGAACCCTTTTAAAAACTCAGCTTCAAACTGTTCAGGACAACTACGACTATAATCTTTTCCATGTCTCCCTCGAGAGAAACCATTGTTTGCTGTGCAAAAACGTTTAGACCCATCGAAGTGCCCATTGCGATATTCCATCAAATCAGGTGTGACACCGTGCTCGGCGCACTCTTTTCTATGCTGCGAAACATGTGACTCGTTCTTACCAAAACTCCCATCTTCAAAACCTATTAATTGCCAATCTGCGTTTAAACAATCTGATTCATTCATATTGGCACAATTTGATAACAATAAAATGATGGCTGTCATAGCTAAAAATTTTATGTGCATATTTATCCTTAACTAAAGGTCGGTTAATATAGGAAGTGTGAAGTCCGATTGGACTTAATAATGGCTGAAGCGCCTCTCAAATACAAAGAAAATTAAAATCCAACTTGTATTTGTCCACGTATACTTCATATTCACAATGACTATTTTTAAAACAAGTTTTATCGTTACAGGATCCCATTGAATGTTAGTTGTTATCTCGCCAGCCAAAAACCTCGATTATGATACCCCAGCAGCAACCGACACTTATACTCAGCCAGAGATGCTGGATGATTCACAGACGCTCATTACACATTGCCAAACATTAAGTCCAGCCAAAATTGGCTCGTTGATGAAAATCAGTGATAAGTTATCAGGACTCAATGCAGATCGTTACGCCAGTTGGCACATTCCTTTTGATACCAGCAACGCGAAACAAGCACTATTGGCATTTAACGGTGATGTTTATACCGGTTTAGACTCCAGCTCGTTTAGCCAAGCAGACTTCGAATTTGCTCAGCAACACTTACGTATTTTATCAGGCTTATATGGTGTGTTACGTCCACTGGATTTGATGCAGGCGTATCGTTTAGAGATGGGTACCAAATTGGACATAGGCGAAAGCAAAAATTTGTATCAGTTCTGGGGTGAACGTATTAGCCACAAGTTAAATGAAGCAATCGCTACCCAAGGTGACAATGTGTTGGTTAACTTGGCTTCGAATGAATATTTTAAAGCCGTTAAGCCTAATGCTCTTAACGCTGAAATCTACACTCCTGTATTTCAAGATTGTAAAAACGGGCAGTATAAAGTGATCAGCTTTTTCGCTAAAAAGGCCAGGGGCATGATGGCTAGGTATATATTACAAAACCAGTTAACTGAGGTTAGTCAATTGCAACAATTCGATTCTGCCGGATATCAGTTTTCCACTGAAAAGAGTCAGGGTAATGTGTTGGTGTTTACACGTGAAGAACTATAATTTATGTAAGGGAATACTCTGTTCTTATTTGGCTCAAGGGTGTTCTAGCAGTGTTTAGATGTACCCATTTTTATGATGAAAATTAAAAACACATAAACATCTAGGTTTGAATGCTCAATACTTATTCTACTTTTTGCTTATCATTTATCTTCGTTTGGGCCGCAACATAAGCAAATAAGCAAGGTTACATTATGTTGTCGATGTGATTTGAATTGGGTGGGTGAATTTATATCACAACATCGCTAAAATATGAGGCTGGCAGCAATGTGTATAGCATAATTGTATCATTCTTATTCGCTGCCGGACCTGGATTCATAATGCAGTTAAGCGAAATCAAGCCTATAGCCACAAAAGCCCACCAATTCTGATTTAGCAGACTAAACAAATTGTGAGCCTTTGATAGAGATATTTAGCGTTGCTGAATGTCTTTATTATGGCTTGCTATCTTTTACAATTACCCTTACCTTGCCGTCACTTATATTTTTAGAATCGCCACTTATGCAAGTCTCCTTAGAGGGATTTATTCTTACCGCTCGCAGTATAGAACGCCAAGGTAAAACTTATATTGAATGCTGGTTGCTTACTGAAAATAGCGTAGTAAAGGGGACATCGACAGCGCAACAAGGGGTGTTTTTTATTGATCAAAAAGATCAGGCGCAAGCATCGCAAATATTAAAAAAAAGTGGCATTGAACATCACTACAAACCCTTAGCGTTAAAAACGTTTGAGCATCAAGACGTGGGCGGTATCTACTTTGATAGAAACAACTCACTGTATAAAGCAAAAACACTGCTTAAACAGTACCACATTAACTGTTTTGAGGATGATATACGTTTAACCGAGCGTTACTTGATGGAACGTTTTGTTTATGGCAGTGCCACTTTTTCTGGTAAGCAAGTGGCACATAAGCCAACAGAAATAACAGATATTCAGTGTAAACCCTGTCAGTTCGTGCCGAGTTTTAGCCTGTTATCTATTGATGTCGAATGCAGTGAAGATGGCGAGTTGTTCTCAATTGGTTTAGCCAGCGATACCTATAAGTGTGTATTGATGATTGGCAAGGCACAAGCCGCAGCAGAATGGGTCCACTGGTTAGACAATGAAAAGGCGTTGTTGCAGCAGTTTGTTATTCAAGTGTGTCAAATCGATCCCGATATTATCATTGGCTGGAACGTGGTTAATTTTGACTTTCGTTTGCTGATTCAACGGGCCGCTTTGCATAAAGTTGAATTGTCTTTGGGGCGGGATAATCAACCTATTTTATGGCGAGATGCCAGGAATGAAGTGGATCAGGGTTTTGTCTCTATGCCCGGTCGAGTGATTATTGATGGCATAGACGCATTAAAAACTGCAACCTATCAGTTTGACAGTTTTAGCTTAGAAAATGTTGCTCAAACCCTTTTAGGGGTAGGTAAAAAGACCGAAGACGTTGACGATCGGCTGGCCCAAATTGAACATGATTTTCAATATAATAAAGTCAAGCTAGCAGAATATAACCTACAAGATTGTCAGTTGGTGTTAGATATTTTTGAATACACCAAAGTTATGGATTTTTTAACGTTACGTAACCAGCTAACAGGACTTGAGTTGGATAGAATGGGTGGCTCGGTGGCTGCTTTTATTAATTTGTATCTACCCAAACTTCATCGAGCAGGTTATATCGCACCTAACAGACCAGAAGATGGTGGTTTAGCCAGCCCTGGTGGTTATGTGATGAGTTCTAAGCCTGGCTTATATAAACATGTATTGGTACTCGACTTTAAGAGCCTATATCCGTCCATCATGCGCACCTTTAAAATTGACCCATTGGGCTTAGTGGAAGGTTTAATGTCTCCAGAACAGGCCATTGAAGGTTACCGCGGGGCTAAATTCAGTCGAGACAAACACTTTTTACCGGATATTATTACCTCACTTTGGCAACAGCGCGATGCAGCTAAGAAAAACCAAGATGCTGCTCGTAGCCAGGCTATAAAAATTCTGATGAACTCTTTTTATGGGGTACTAGGCTCAGGTGGTTGCCCGTTTTATGACACACGTTTAGCTAGCTCTATTACTATGCGTGGTCATGACATTATGCAAACTACAGCAAAATGGATTGAAGACGCGGGGTACCAAGTTATTTATGGTGACACTGATTCGACTTTTGTTTGGCTAGACGCAGAGATATCAGATCAACAAGCCTCTGACATCGGTCAATCTCTTGTTTGTGAAATTAACCAAAAATGGCAAGACAATATTCTACAAGAGCATCAGCTCGATTGTGATTTAGAGATAGAGTTTGAAACGCATTTTAGTCAGTTTTTAATGCCGACTATTCGTGGCTCAGAACTCGGTAGCAAAAAACGTTATGCAGGCTTAAAAACCACCAAAGATGGGGAAAAACTGGTTTTTAAAGGTTTGGAAACTGTTCGTTCAGATTGGACGCAATTAGCTAAAGGCTTTCAGCTTACATTATACAAAATGGTCTTTGCAGGGCATAAGGTCCACGATTATTTACTGCAAATAATCGAAGATACTCGTTCAGGCAAGCTTAACGAGCAACTGGTATACCGCAAACGAATTCGCCGTAAGTTAGATTTGTATGTAAAAAACATACCGCCTCATGTAAAGGCAGCAAGGTTGGCTGATCAAAAAAATGCAGCTTTAGGTAAAACACTCAGATATCAGCACAAAGGCTGGATAGCTTATGTCATCACTATTAATGGCCCACAACCAATAGAATACATCACCAGCCAAATAGATTACGACCACTACGTAGATAAACAAATCAAACCTATTGCCGAAGGCATTTTGCCCTTCATAGGATTATCTTTTGAAGACATGACCAGTCAACAAATGGGCTTGTTTTAGTCAATTAATAAAGCTTGTCACCGCAGAGTGCAACAAGGTAACAGAGATAAAGATAAACAACATATTGGACTTTTTTATCTCTGCCTAATTGACGTATGCCATATCCTATTTGGTTCAGCGCTCTTTGCGTTATCTCTGCTTAACTAACCAGCTGATAAGCTCAACAGATTGATCTGGGGTCATATCGCGGGTGAATATAGCCTGGTATTTTTCATTGATAATGATGGTAGGTACACTTCTTACACCACGAGCAATTTTGTCGTTTTTGGCAACCTGACTACGAATACCAAAACTAGACATCATTTTTTCTAGCTTAAGGGCGTCTGATCCCGTCGCCGCATACACTGCAAGGATGTCAGCCTTGCTGGTTATTTTTGTTCTTTTTTGATGAATAGTATTGAATAACGCTTTATTGAACAGTGCATCGGTTTTTAGCGCTTTTGAGGCCAACATCACTGCTGTTGCATCATTTTGTGTGTCTTTAGATGTGCTGCCATTAAAATTAACATGTACCTTTTGAAAGGGTATGCCTGGAGGGAGCGCGCGCTTAATTTGCGGCACTATGGTTTCAAATGCGTTACAAGCGGGGCACCAAAATGAAAAAACTTCTTGCACTATGGGTTTAGCGCTAGCCTTCTGAGCGATCACTTTATAATGAGTACCTTCTTGCCACTTTGATTGTGCCAAGGTATTAAATGAAGTTAAAAATAAAAATACGATTAAAAATGACCTGCGCATAAAAACCCTCTTAAAGTTTATTTATAATTTTGAATTAAAAAAGCCAATTGAAAAACAATCGGCTAAATATTTATTATTTCTACTCAGTTTAAATTATTTTTTATTTGACAAAAATACAATTAAATCAACCATGTCAGCTTGGTTCATATCACGCGTGAACGTTGCTTGGAATTTGCCGTTAACAATAAAGTTTGGCACGCTACTCACGTATTTACGATATTTTTGAATGGCTTTATTATTCATTTGCAGCATGCTGTCTACCCCAAAGCTAGAGGCCATTTTGTCAAATTTTTCAGGCTCAACACCGTTCACAATAAAGATGTTTTTCAAATCTTTCATATCGGTTATAGATGAGCGGGCGACGTGAATATATTGAAATATGGCTTGATTCAGCAGATCACTTTTTTTCAACGCTTTAGCCACCATCATAGCTCTTGTGGCGTTATCTTGGGTTTGTTTGCTAGCAAAGCCCATAAAATTTACATGTACTTTTTTGAATTCAACATCATCAGCCAATTTGCTTTTGATTGCTTTAACAAGAGGTTCAGAGTTAAAGCAATGGGGGCACCAAAAAGAAAAGAATTCCAAGACTTCTTTTTTCTCAGTCGCTTGTTCCAGTATGACTTTGTAATGTGTGCCTTCGCGCCATTTTTCTTGAGCGCAGGCCTGTAAAGGTAGCAATAAAACTACACTGAGTAACAATAATATTTTTTTCATAACGTCTCACAACTTATTTCAGATTTATTCGCAGATTAGCATAGCTATCAAAAAAATCCGATAGGACTTTGTAAAGCGATGTTAATAATAGTAATGATTTTACATGACATATAAAAATCTAACTAACAATGTGCCATTTATTAAATATTGAATATTGAATATTGAATATTGAATATTGAATATTTAATCATTTAGAAAACATGGTTTTCACTTTTATTTAAAAGGATGGCGTAGGTGTTTTGAGTCAGATTATTGAAATATTTTGCGAGAGAGGTTTTTGGGCATTTTAGTATTCGAACCCTATCCTAACCTAACCTCATCTTCGCGTTATAACTTCCTAGTTATCAGTAAACGTTCATTTCAAAATCTGGATAGGGCTGGGCAAGCTAGCGGGTAATGCATTGATGTTGTTCGCAGATATATCATATATGTTTGATATCCTTACCACCCATTAATGACCTGTTAAAAGGCGCGTTTTGACTTTAGGTTTTTTTGAATAGCTTGAATTAAACATGCTTACTAATTGATCCACATGTATAAAATATTGTTTAACTGACAGTCACACAATTTGAACTGAGATTAATTATAAACACCAGATCCAGAAAATTGGGTTCACATGAGGGAGACGTGAGTTTTAGTCGCTATTTACAGTGTTAATGCCGGCTCTTGAAGTGCCAATAATTGCCCTTTCAGCGCAAGTATTTGTTGTTCCCAATACTTGACATCGATGAACCATGGAAACGCTTGTGGAAAAGCAGGGTCTTGCCAGCGCCTTGCCAACCAAGCCATGTAGTGCACCATACGCATGGCACGTAAGGGTTCTATTAATGTTAACTGACTCATATCAAAGTCACAAAATTCTTCATAAGCTTCGATTAGGGTATTTATTTGAATCAACTGCTGTTGCCTGTCGCCTGATAGCATCATCCATAAATCTTGGATCGCGGGACCACTTCTGCAATCATCTAAATCAACAAAGGTGGGGCCATCGCGCCATAATATGTTACCAGAGTGACAATCGCCATGAAGCCTAATGTTATTTGTGTTGACGAAAAGCGATTGAGCTAAATCGACTACTTGCTGTAAAATAGTGAAAAACGCCGTAGGCAAACTAGAAGGGATCAGAGAACTATTTTGCAACTGTTGCAAAGGGGCAAGTAAATGTTCTTCGATACACATAGTAGGTCGATGTTTGAAGTGGCGACTTTTAGCAACCCTATGTATACGACCGATAGAACTGCCCATCCATTCAAGGTGATCTACATTGTCTTCTTCAAATTGCCGCCCAGCGACTGAGGGGAAAAGTGCAAAGGAAAATCCTTTGTAAACCTGCAGACTTTGCGCGTTGCAAACCAGCGGTGCAACTACAGGGATAGCGTGGGATGCCAATTCAATAGAAAAATCATGCTCTTCTTGAATTTGGTTCTGGCTCCAACGCTGCGGTCGGTAAACTTGGCAACATAGCGTTTTTTATCTTCAGCAATAAACTGATAAACCCTATTTTCGTAGCTGTTAAGTGTCAATAATCCAGACTCAACTAGCATGCCTTGTGATTCTATGGCGTCGAGTATCAAATCAGGCGTGAGTTCCGAAAAATTGAAAGTATTCACAAATTAGGGTACAAAAATTTACTGATTTCTTGAACGGTCACTGGGGTGTTTTCAGCATCAATTGATTCAACTCTGAAGCTAAATGCAGTGGACTCTTGGGTTAATTTATTTGGATTGATGGCGATACTCAGAGGTAAATTGAACACCTCACCTCCTGAAACTGTTACTTCATCTTCACCAATGTAGGTGTGTCCTTCAAGATTATCTATGTATATATGATAGCGCTGGGTGTATTGAGATTTATTCAGAATTTTTAAGGTAAACACATTCTCAATAAGGCCATTACCTGTTTCCCGGTACATAGGTACCCTGTCTTTTATAATGTCTATTTCCAAAGGTTTTCTCGTTGCTATGTCGAATACCAACAGCCCCGACATTAATAATAAAACAATGCCATAACCGATTAATTTAGGACGAAATATTTTTGTTTTACCGCCTGCTAATTCTGTTTCTGAAGTAAAACTAATCAAACCTTTGGGGTAGTTCATCTTTTCCATAACATCATTACAGGCATCAACACAGGCCCCGCAATTTATGCATTCATATTGCAAACCGTTGCGAATATCTATTCCAGTCGGACAAACCTGCACACATAGGTTGCAATCAATACAATCACCTAAGCCTTTGGTTTGATTTTCTTCACGGCTGACTTTTTGTCCTCTGGGTCCGCGTTGTTCCCCACGAGCAGTGTTATACGCAACAGTAAAGGTGTCTTTGTCGAACATAGCGGATTGAAAACGTGCATAGGGACATATGTGGGTACACATAATTTCGCGCATCCATCCAGCGTTACCATAGGTGCAAAGTGTGAAAAATAGCACCCAGAAGACTGCCCAAAAACCACTTGAAAAAGTGAAAAATGCTACAAATAAAGAGTCAATCGGTGTGAAATAACCAACAAAAGTTAATGCGGTGATCAAAGCAATCCCAATCCAAGTGAAATGTTTTAGGGCCTTACGCCATAGCTTGTCAAAGTCCATTTTTCTTTCATCTAGCTTCATTCGTTTGTTGCGACTGCCTTCAATCTTTTCCTCAAACCAGATATATAAGAAAGTCCAGGTAGTTTGCGGACACATAAAGCCACACCAAACACGCCCGGCAAAGGTGGTTACAAAAAATAGCGCAAAGGCGGCCACTATTAAAATCCATGCGAATAACGTCAAATCTTGTGGCCATAGTGTTAAGGCAAATATTTTAAAACGCTGTGCACCGAAATCAAGTAACACTGCTTGGCTGCCATTAAACTGGAGCCAAGGTAAAAGTGCAAAACCACTAAAAAAAACATTCCAAAAAAGCGACGAATATTTTCCAACATGCCTGTGACCGCTCGTACGTATATTCTGTTGCGAGGAGTATAGGAATTGCCATGTTTGTTTTTATCTGGGTAGTGTACTTTTACGGGTGAGATATTTTTTACGGGAATTCGCTCACTCATGGTATGTCCTTGGTATATCAAAAAGACAGATGTTGAGAGTTCAACAGACTGGTCGCTTGTAGAGTATATCAGCATGTTTACTGCCGTGCTTGATCCCAGTCAGTCTTTCTTATACTCATATCAAAACTCAAGAATGGTTATTCGTGGTTATCCGAAGGTATAACTCTGGGGGATGTTTTCGGTGCCATCATCACGTAATGTATAAAATCCTTATATCAATAGATGGTTTTTGAGACATAATATATGTTGCGTTTTTTTGTAGTGACGTTCGAAATTTTGGCTTTGATAATGATTTTGCGCAGTGCGTTGGTGCAACTTTGGTTGTTGGATATGCAAACGACGACTTCACAGTGGATGCATGGTATATCTATGACCATTGATAATCAGCAACTCGCCAAATTTAGAAATGAAATTTCGGAGCAGGTTCAAGGTTTTACCGAGTCGCAAACTGAATATTTATATAAAATCACCAGCACAAAAACTGAACTAAAAAACTTTAATCAGCATTATTGTTATGCTGGAGATAAAAATCCTTATATTTATGGGAGCAATTTACGTCACGTCTGCGGTGAGATTAGTCGAAAAGGTATTCTTGATAATCTTAGTTGAAAGGGCTGGGCAAGCTCATAATAAATTTAGCACCGCCCAATTTCCCATCGGTTACATAGCAGTCTCCTTGATGCCAATCATCAATTCTATTTACGATAGCTAAACCATGGCTAGTTTTCGTTAATGGGCTTTTGAGCATTGATTGACATATAAGTTTGCCATCCTGATTTGCCTTTAAAGTAAAATCCGGAAAAGTCGGTATTTCTTTGTGAAACATCATAATAATAGTCAATCAAATCTGCATTTTTCCAATCAGTGCCTATGCGTAATCCCAATCGAAAATCATGCCATAACCATCTATAACTGTAATCCAGACCTACCTGCTGGCCCACATGAACATGACTGATATCTTGCTGGAATATGAGTTGCCATTCGCCATTTGATAAAAAATAATGTCCTCAAATACTGCCATTGATAGCCTAGCTCACCATTATCAAAATAGGCTTTTTCTGCGTACTAGGCAATGTCAGGCAGTGTCAGGCAATGTCAGGCAGTATCACTAACGGAATATCGTCTCTATCCACCAGTGGACTGGCTTTAACGCCGACCCCAAATGCTAAACCAAGTTGCCAGCTACTTGTCTTAATGCATGTTCCATCTTGACAACAGACTAGTATTGTTCCCGAGACACACTTACATAAGAAAATGAACAAAAAATGCTGTGTGTGAAACAAAACATTTAATATTAATAATGTGCGAAGCCTAGTAGAGTTTTTGTGGTACTTGTCAGTGGGTTACCATTATTCACAATTAGATCCATATTTACGTATAAATAATAGCTTCAAATGATTATATTAAATTATAAGATTTATATGAAAAGGTATTTGAGCATGCTTCAAACCCAAACGAATAATATTAGTAACAAGTTGTGTTTAGCAATCATACTGATGATCGTTTTTGTATTAACAGCTTGTTCAGATGACACTGCACAAGTCGCTGTCGAATCTGTAAATGAAAGACCTACTGAAGCACCGCAGCTTAACTCGGCAACTACATTTGATGGACCCTTGGTTAGGGCGGGTGAAGTGTCTGTTAGCCGTTTTATCAAAAATGGTATTTACTCGGCGGCATTTGAATATGCCAAGACTTCTAAAGAAGGAGTGGCAGTACCAACAGTAAGCCAAGATAGTGTCAGTGCCAGTTTTTCTACTACCAACACTCAAGAATCTGGGGTCGATGAAGCAGACCGTATAGAATACGATGGCAACATATTGTATTTGGCTGCTTATCAGCAGTGGCTTAAGGAAGGCGTTTCTCAGTCAAAGGTGAGAGTGTTAGAGAGACAAAATGATTTTTCGTTAAATTCAGTGGCTGAGTTACCTCTTTTGGATGAAAATTCGAATATAGGAGGCATGTATCAACATGATGATAGATTAGCAGTATTGAGTGCCAATGTTGAATTTTATGCTATTGATGCTCTTTCGATTGCCCCAGAGCCTTGGTCACCAAATGAGCAGAAATTAACTTTAGATATATATGACACTTCTTTACCGAGTAACCCATCCACGGTGAGCAATATTAAGATAGATGGTGCGATGGTATCGAGTCGTCGCATAGGCGATGATCTTTATCTAGTGACTAGTTATACTGCCTATGTTGAGGGGCTTAACCCTAATGCAACAACAGAAGAAGAGTTACTGGCCAACTATTTAATTATT
This sequence comes from uncultured Paraglaciecola sp., assembly GCA_905479025.1. The sequence continues at coordinate 5,452 of CAJQKX010000765.1, read as the reverse complement.
TTGGATACGCCTAATTCGGGGCTTATGCCAAAGATCTATCGGAATGGCGACGAAGGCACACCTCTGAACTCAACTAAAGACTGTGTCATACCTGCTCAGGCTAATGAGAAAGATGGTTATGCCCATCTTTTGACTGTAAGCAGGATTAGTTTAACTGACCCGAATGACATTCAATCAAGCTGCATTAGCTCTGTAGCGAATATGTTATATATGTCAGAGGCAAACTTGTATCTCAGTGCATCTGTGGATAATAAAACTGTTTTGCATAAAGTGTCGTTAGACGCAAATTTGACGTATCAGGCAACAGGAAACGTAGACGGTATTATTGGTTGGCGAGGAGCAGCTAATCTGCGTTTAAGTGAACAAAATGATCACTTACGTATTGTGACCACTGATTACACTTCTGGTGAGCCTGAACATAAACTTTCAATCTTAAATCAGCAAGGCAATGAGTTAGCTATGTTGGCTACATTGCCCAATGACTCATCCCCAGAGCCTATCGGTAAACCTGGTGAAGATATTTATGCCGTCCGATTTCTGGGAGACCGAGGATATATTGTCACCTTCGAAAGGATAGACCCACTTTATGTAATCGATTTAGCGGATCCTAACGCCCCAAGGGTGTTAGGTGCATTAGAAATCCCTGGATTTTCTAGCTATTTACATCCTTTGGATAATGGCTATTTACTTGGAATAGGTCAGCAGGTTAACGTTAACAACATTCCTGAAAGTGGAGAGGTAATTGACGAACCTGTGTCTCAAGAAGGTATGAAAATTAGTTTGTTTAACGTATCTGAACCAACCAACCCCGTTGAAGTGAACAGTATCATTAAGCCCAGCAGTTATACGCCAGTCGAATATGATTATCGGGCATTGACAGTGCTAAATAGTAATGGCAATTACCAATTCGCACTGCCTGTTGAAAGTTGGAACATGCCTATCGATGAACTTTTAGACTACTGGGGATCATCTAATAGTTTGTTGTTGCTCGAAGTGGACACCACATCTAACAATCCAGAGTTAATTCAAAGGAGTGAGGTACGGCCTGATGTAAGTGAACAACCTTATGCCAGTGGATGGGATGACAGAAGTATTATTCATGGTGACAAGGTGTATTACATCCACGGTAATCAAGTATGGCAGACCACTTGGTCTAAAAATGCTGCTATTTTTGGGCCTTTTTAATCAGTGATAATTATGTTGCTGATTGTGTTAGCTTGATCCGGGTTCTCATCCTTGCTCGGTGTAAACCGATTTTTTTGTTTGGCTTTAGCTCTGTAAATGGAAGATAAATAGACCTATTGCAACTTATTTAAATTAGATTCAGTATATATTCAGGTGTCATGGTAATACTGACAACTACCTTAATGCAGGAGATTTATTATGAAAATATTAAGCGGATTGATTATTTCTGCAATGACATTAGGTTTTTCTAATCAAGTTTTGGCTCAGGCTAAAGTCGAAATTGAATGGGATAAGCCCGAAAAATACCGTGATGTTAGGCCCAGTAATCAGTCGCGAAAAAGATTTAGAGACGCGACTTTTGAAGATATTAACGAATATATGAATGAATTATCGTTGGCATTACCTGATAACCAAAAATTACTAATGAAAGTCACTGATCTTGATCTGGCTGGACAAGTCTGGCCTGCCTCTCATCTTGGTTTAGGACATGGAACATCTGATGTGCGGATCGTTAAAAATATTGATATACCAAGGATAAATTTTAGCTATAAATTATTGGATGAGTCTGGTGAAGTAGTGCAACAGGCCGAAGTGAAACTCAAAGATATGTCTTTTCTAGATCGCAGTCATCACTTGTTCAAAAGTGAGTCATTGCGTTACGAAAAAAACATGTTGCAACGTTGGTTTAAACAAGAATTCGCTGCGTATATAAATCAGAAGGTTACCCCAAAATAGCTGGCTACTTCGAGGGCTGAACTGAGGAATAATGGCGATATGAGTAATTGCCTATTTAGCAACATAAGCAGTGTCGGTTTGTTTAATGATAGCTACCATCGCCAATATAGCATTGGTTGTTAAGTCTTAATGCCACTGCCCATAGTCACGTAGACTGCCACATCGCTGTATTTATGTGGCAGCACTATATTTTAAGGGATATGTATTGCTATCTACCGTGCATTTTTTGTATCAGTATTATGCATAACACAAACTAGTTATTTACCTAGATACCCGGCAACGAAGTCTTTATATCGGTGCCGTTAATCGTAAATTCAGATAGGTTTATTAAAATGGATTGACTGGCAAATAATTTGCGAGGTTATGATAGATTGCCTTTTTTAGCCAATACTCTGTAACGACCTCTTTATCGTAAAAATTATCTATTCAATTGCACAACAATACAACAGCACTAAAAATAACTAGAACGTGTCACCAATATTGATAACACATTCCCTCATCACCACTTCATCCTATAACGATGCAATGGTGCTGCGCTGTTCATGTAGTTTGCCCATCTGCATAGTAAAATCAGCCAGCTTCGCTTTTTCTTTTTCAATCACCACGTCAGGCGCATTACCCACAAACTTTTCATTGGCGAGTTTTCCTTGAGTTCGAGCATAGTCTTTTTCTAATTTATCCAAAGCTTTAGCAATCCTAGCCAATTCAGCATCTTTATCAATTAAGCCTGCCATGGGGATCATAATTTCAAGTGAGCCCAATAACGATGTAGCACAAGCGGGTGATATATCCTCTTTACTCAATGTGGTGACACTTTCTAACTTGGCAATTGAATGCAAGAATATGACGTTTTCTTCAAGCCGCCTAATATCCTCTGGTGAGGCATTGCGCAGTAACACCGACAAAGGTTTATTTGGCGAGATGTCCATTTCACCACGAATAGAACGAATAGATAAAACAAAACCTTTTACCCATTCCAAATCTGCCATCGCTGTGGCATCAACCTTGGCAACATCATATTCAGGGTACACCTGATTCATGATGGTGGCGCTATGACAGTTAGCGATAGGCGATACATTTTGCCAGATAGTCTCTGTGATAAACGGCATAATAGGATGCATCAATCGTAGCAAAGACTCTAAGACGGTAACTAGGGTATGCCTAGTACCGCGTTGCTGCTCATCAGTACCTTGCAATAAAATAGGTTTGGTTAATTCTATATACCAACCACAAAACTGATCCCATGTGAATTCGTATAATGTATGTGCGGCAATATCAAAACGATAGGTATCCATCGCATCGCGATAAGCTTTTATGGTGTTTTGGTATTGCCCCATGATCCACTTGTCTGCAAGTGAAAAAGTCATACTCGAATCTGAATTAAACCCACAATCATGTTCTTGGGTATTCATCAGCACAAAGTTACTGGCGTTCCATAACTTGTTGCAGAAGTTTCTGTAGCCTTCTAAGCGCTTCATGTCCCAACTGATATCACGGCCGGTAGAAGCGACTGCTGCTAGGGTAAAACGCAGTGCATCTGTGCCATGAGACTCTATGCCATCAGGGAACTGCTTCGCCGTTTGTTTCTTAATTTTTTCAGCCATTTTAGGCTGCATCATATTACCGGTACGTTTTTCGAGTAAATCTTCCAGAGAAATACCATCAATCATATCCAAGGGGTCAATGACGTTACCTTTAGACTTAGACATTTTATGCCCGTCATCATCACGAATAAGGCCTGTTACATATACTGTTTTAAAAGGTACTTGTGGTTTGCCGTTTTCATCTTTAATAAAATGCATAGTCATCATGATCATTCTGGCTACCCAGAAGAAAATGATGTCAAAACCAGTGACCAATACATCGCTAGGATGGAACGTTTTTAAGTCTTCAGTATTTTCAGGCCAACCTAATGTAGAAAACGTCCACAGCGCAGAGGAGAACCAAGTGTCTAATACATCGTCATCCTGTCTGAGTAACACATCAGCGCCCAAGCCGTTTTCTGCACGAGCTTGTGCTTCGTTGCGGCCCACATATACATTTCCTTGTTCATCGTACCAAGCGGGTATTCTATGGCCCCACCACAATTGACGTGAAATGCACCAGTCTTGGATATCATTCATCCAAGAAAAATACATGTTTTCATATTGTTTAGGTACAAATTCAATCTCGCCATTGGTGACGGCATCGGCTGCGACTTTGGCTAGAGGTGCTGCACGTACATACCATTGGTCAGTCAGCATAGGTTCAATCACCACCCCACTTCTATCACCATAAGGCACAGTGAGGTCGTGGTCTTTTACTTTTTCTAAGAAGCCTATTTCATCAAATTTGGCCACTATGGCTTTGCGGGCGGCAAAACGGTCCAAGTTTTGAAATTCTTCAGGTATGGCTGAATTTACGGCATCGGTTGCTTCACCATTTGTATCGAATATTTCAGCTTGCTGGCGAATTTCACCAGAGAAATTCAAAATATTGATCATCGGTAATTGATGACGTTTACCGACTTCATAATCGTTAAAGTCATGAGCTGGCGTAATTTTTACGCAGCCGGTGCCTTTTTCTATATCTGCATGTTCGTCACCAACGATAGGAATACGACGATTTACCAAAGGTAAATCGATAAACTTACCAATCAAGTCTTTATATCTAGGATCTGCTGGATTAACGGCTACACCTGTATCACCTAGCACTGTCTCAGGTCGGGTTGTTGCGACTACAAGGTAATCTTTGCCATCAGTTGTTTTAACCCCATCAGCCAAGGGATAACGAAAGTGCCACATGTGACCTTTTTTGTCTTTACTTTCTACTTCTAGGTCAGATATGGCGGTATGTAACTTAGGATCCCAGTTAACAAGGCGTTTACCGCGATAGATCAAGTCTTCTGAATGCAGGCGTACAAATACTTCATTTACTGCGTTTGAAAGCCCCTTATCCATAGTGAAACGCTCACGTTCCCAATCAACTGAAGCACCTAATCGACGCATTTGGTTGGTAATAGTATTACCTGACTCGGCTTTCCATTCCCAAATTTTGTCGATAAAAGCATCGCGGCCCAATTCTTTACGAGTGGGTCCATTTTCTGCTGCTAACTTTCGCTCCACTACCATTTGAGTAGCAATGCCAGCGTGGTCAGTACCCACTTGCCATAAGGTATTATTGCCTGACATACGTTTGTATCGGGTTAAGGCATCCATAATGGTTTGTTGAAACGCATGGCCCATATGCAGGCTGCCCGTCACGTTTGGTGGCGGTATCATGATGCTGTAGGACTCACCTTCTCCAGAAGGTTTAAATTGACCGCTATCTTCCCATTTTTGGTATATGTCGCGTTCTATATTTTGTGGATTAAATGTCTTATCCATTATTTTGTGCCTCGTTAATGCTTGAGGCGGGTAGGGTATCGAGTTGATTACCTGCCGCTCTATATTGTTTATATCGTTCTCTGGCCTGAGGTTTGAGTTGCTCTTTTGCAGGCACAAAATCAATGACTTGTCTAAATCGTTGATGAAAATCGGGAATTTTGTCTGCC
>CAJQKX010000764.1 GCA_905479025.1 uncultured Paraglaciecola sp. | reverse complement strand
TTATACGCAGCGCTTCTATTAAGGGTAGTGTTAATTTCCCCTCAGCTAAATCATCACCGACATTTTTGCCAAGGTCAGCACTATTGCCGCTGTAATCTAAATAATCATCGACTAACTGAAAAGCTAAACCTAAATGTAAGCCGTATTTCCCTAAGTTATCAATATCACTTTGGCTAGCGCCTGCAGTGACTGCTGATGCCTGACACGCGCCTTCAAATGTCGATGGCAAATAGGGAAGATAAAAGTCGAACTCGATCGCTGATTTATTGTCTACGATGTTCGTAACAGCGACCTGAAAAAGAATCATCGCCTCGAAGAAAGAGGCGCCGCATGGAGCGATAAACAATACAGTGAGGTTACTAATGAATAAAACAATAGAAGATTTGAAAAATGAGCTTGCATCTTCAGATAATGATGCAAGTATAGTTGAGCTTAGAGGGCAAATAGAGTCTTTAAAGGAAGATGCTGAAAGTGCTATTAGAAAGCATCAGCGAGAGGTAAGTTACGATACAAAAGAATTCACCATAGAGATGGTCGTTGACAAATACCATGAAGGGAAGGATACCGATAAAAATGAATTGTTTGTTCCAGATTATCAGCGTGACTTTGTTTGGCTAATTGAAAATCAAAGTAGATTAATCGAATCTTTAATGATTGGCCTTCCTATACCTTACATATTTATCGCGGATGTTAAATCTGACGATCCCGATCATGATGGAAGAGTTGAAATTGTCGATGGCTCTCAACGAATAAGAACATTACATGCATTCGTAAAAAATGAACTAAAATTAAAAGGATTAAAGTTAGTTCCTGAAATAAATGGATTTATGTTTAGCGATCTTCCTAATTCTCGACAGCGGCGATTCAAGCGGATTTCAATTAGAATAATTGAGCTTAGTGACTGCACTGAATCTACTAGACGAGACCTTTGGGAGCGTATTAATACAGGGAGTGATGAGCTTAAAGATATGGAAAAAAGGAAAGGCTCCAAACATGGTAATTCTGCTTTATATAAGGAAGTCTTAGAGGTCTGTGCTGATATTAATGCTTTTAAAAAATCTGCGCCTCTAGGTTTTACTAAAGCAAAACGTGGTGAGGCAATGGAGTTTGTATTGAGATTCTTTGCATATCTGGAAAGTTATGAGGAATTTGATCATTCCGTTCGGGATTTCCTAGACTCATATCTTGAAGAAAATTCAGAGTTAAAAAACAGCCGAGCAAAAAATATGGTTGATGAGTTCACAGCGGTAATGAGCTTCGTTCAAGATAACTTTCCGTTTGGATTTAGAAAGTCAAAAGGTTCGAAAACAACCCCCCGAGTTAGATTTGAAGCCATTTCCGTCGGTGTTGCGTTGGCACTTAGAAAGAGTTCTGACTTAGTTGTTAAAGGCATCGCTGACTGGATTTTTTCAGAAGAATTCAAAACATTAACAACAGGTGATGGAGCTAATAGTCGAATTAAAGTTAAAAATCGAATTGAGTATGTGAGAGATAAGTTGTTGGATGAGGGATAGCTAATGGATGACTTACTTGATGATTTAGGAAATAGAGAAAAAGAAATAAAAGAATACTTTAAATTAATTAAATTTATTGAGGGAGAAACAATATCAAAGAGTGATGGCGAAAAATTTGATGTGAGTCCGTTATTAATAAAAACTCTTAAAGGGGCAGTTTTTCTTATTTTATATAACCTTATTGAATCCACAATGAGAGAAGCGATTTCTGCTATTCATGATTCTATTTCTTCATCTAATCATGGCTATGATGATGTCAGGGTTGAATTACAAAAAGAGCTTTGGCGGCGAGCGCGCAACAATAATATTACTCTAGAAGATATTGTTTCTGAGGCGTCTGGAGGGGTATCTCTAAACTTTCATATCGCTACATTTAATGCTAAAAATTTATTTTCTGGAAATATCACTCGTGATGAAATAAAAAAAATTGCAAAAATTTATGGATTTAAGGAAAAAACTGACGCAAAAAAAACTGCAAAAGGAGAACGATTAGAGGAGGTCAAAAACAATAGAAATGATTTAGCTCATGGAAACAAAACCTTTTCAGGGGTTGGTTCCGTCAATACTATTTCCGAGCTAGAAGATCTATATAGTACAATTATTCATTATATATATGAAATAGTAGATAATATTATGGATTGCGTAGATAGAAAGCAATATCAATGATTGATTTGTAGCTCTGTTAAATGTTTTGAAAAGCTTCGACCGATTACTTCACCCAAGCGAACGGGCACGGCATTTCCAATCATTCTTGATATGTCTGTAATGGAAAAGCTTTCTTTATCAGTGAATTGATAATCTGCTGGGAATGATTGCAGTAGAGCAGCCTCTCTTAAGCTAATTGCTCTTAATTGAGTCGGGTGTCCATGCCTTCCGCTGCCATAGTTATAAAATTGAGTGGTAATTGTTGGGCTTGGCTTATCCCAATGCATCCTTCCATAAATTGATGTATATTTTTTGCCGCTCTCTTTTTTGTGACAGGCAGTCAATAGCTCATTTGGCCAATCTTTCCATGATCCGCCTTGTTTGGATGCTTTTATTCTTCTCCGGTTAATATCTGATAGCCCTGCCGCTCGGTGCAAGGGGTCAGATTTGTGGGATTTTCCTGCTTTCAATTGAGGTAAATTCCCAATGGTATGTTTTAGTGTTATATATTCACTTGGTTGATGTGTTGGCTCTATCAGTCTGGGATTTCCAAATTTTGACGCTAGTAGTACAAGTCGTTTTCTGCTTTGAGGGATACCGTAATCGGGGCAATATACAACAGAGTGTGATACATAATATCCATTTTTTTCTAATGTTTTAACAAAATCTGTGAATACCGTATGCCTATATAAATCTGGAACGTTTTCCATTGTAATAAGTTCGGGCTTTACCTCTTTTGCGAGGCGACCAAATTCTTCTAATAAGCTCCAGCGGCTATCTTTCGGTTGAGCTTGTGTATAATTTGAAAAGGGTTGACAAGGAGCGCAGCCCGCTAGAATTTTTAAACTCTTCTTTGGGTATTTTGAAGCCAGTTCTTTTGGTGTTAAATCCATGATGCTTCGGTTTATAAATTTCGCATTATTATTACGGTCATACGGAATACGACATTTTTCATCAATGTCATAACCAGCAATAACATCAATCCCGCTTTTCTCAAGGCCATGGGTTAAGCCTCCAACGCCACAGAATAGATCAACAGCAAAAATACTCAAAATTTACCTCTTCTATTATAGTTAATCAGGTTTATGATTTTATCATGTGGAGATGCTTTACTCGAGTATTTTTTATACCAAAAGACGAATTTTTCAATTTTTGATGGAAGCCATTCTCAACGTTGAAGTGCAGAACCTGTGATAAATATCATTACTTAAAACATTCCAGCCTAGCTAACTAAAAATCGG
>CAJQKX010000763.1 GCA_905479025.1 uncultured Paraglaciecola sp. | reverse complement strand
CAAATCCAGATGGAATCAGTGATGATATTGCTCGATATGAGAATGTCACGAAAGACGATGTGATGCGAGTTTATAAAACCTTTATCAAAGACAAACATTCTGTAGTCATGAGTATTGTGCCTAAAGGGCAGGCAGACAGTATTGTTAAAGCAGATACTTGGCAACGGTATGAACGCAATATCCCAGAAAATATAGGTGATAGTAGCTTAGTATTGCGCCCCGGTGTTTCTGATTTTGATCGAACTGTTGTACCACCATCTGGTAATAACCCGAGTATTACAGTCCCTGATATATACCGAGTTGATATTAAAAATGGTATCAAAGTATTGGGAGCAATAAATGAAGAAGTCCCCACTACTACCATCCAATTGCTTATATCTGCAGGACAGACACGAGAGGGCATAGACAAGCTTGGTTTAGCTTCTTTAACGGCCTCTATGTTAGAAGAAAACACCTTAAAATCGACTGCTGAAGAGTTATCTAACCAGCTGCAAAAATTAGGTTCAACTGTGAGTTTTGGTGCAGGTGACAAGTTTACCACCCTTAGAATAAGAACCTTGTCTAAAAACCTTGATCCTACCCTTGCCATTGCCATGGAACGTTTAACATTACCTAAGTTTGATGCTGCTGATTTCGAGCGTTTGAAGAAACAACAAATTGAAGGTTTAAAAAATGCCAAGAAAAATGCTAGCTCAATGGCTACAGAAATCTTCAGTAAACTGGTTTATGGTTTTGACAATAGTTTTGCCCACTCCAACAGCGGTACCATTACCACTGTCAAAACGCTAACGCTGGATGATGTTAAGGGGTTTTACAAAGCGAATTATGGGCCAGGGAATGCCGAAATAATTGTTGTGAGCGACCTTGATGAAACAAGCATTACCAAACGATTAAAGTCGCTTAATAACTGGAAAGGTCAATCAACCGAAATGCCAGCTATTAAAGCATTTCCTGACTTGGCAGTCGGTACTTTGTATTTTATCGATAAACCAGATGCTGCGCAGTCGGAAATACGTATCGGTAAACGGGCTTTGAAGTATGACGCTACGGGTGAGTATTATCGCACAGACTTAATGAACTACAACTTAGGCGGGGCCTTTAATAGTCGTATTAACCTAAATTTACGGGAAGATAAGGGGTATACCTACGGAGCCCGTTCTTTCTTTAACGGCAATGACTTCAGAGGTGCGTTTAGGGCTCAAGCTGGAGTGCGTGCGGATACAACAGCGGATTCTATCTTACAATTTAGAAATGAAATAAACGCATTTAAAGAAAACGGCCTCACAGATGAAGAGCTGATATTTATGAAAAGTGCTATCGGTCAGCGTGATGCTAGAGCTTATGAAACACCCAATCAAAAACTAAAATTCTTATCAGAAATTATGACTTACGGTCTGGATAAAACGTTTGTAGACGAGCAAAACACTATTTTAATGAACATTGGTAAAGCGGAGCTAAATTTACTAGCGGCTAAACATCTTAAACTTGAGGAAATGATCACAGTCGTGGTCGGTGACAAGGCAAAAGTGATGGATAGTCTGCAACCTATGTTTGAGAATATTGTTGAACTTGATGAAGAGGGTAAACCACTTTAACCCTTCCTTATGAATTTACATAATAGCCACCATTTCATTTATGGTGGCTATTTTTGTTAACGTTCAGTCCTAGATGCGAACCCTACGCCATAGATATTAAAGAGCAGCATGATTAATCAAGCAAACACTATTTTAAAAAGCATTTTTGGCTTTGATCAGTTTCGCGAGTCCCAAGAAGCGATTATCAGTAACGTGTTACATAAGCAAAATACCTTAGCTATTATGCCCACCGGTGGCGGTAAATCCTTGTGCTACCAGATCCCAGGTACAGTGTTTGATGGTTTAACCATTGTTATTTCGCCCCTTATATCGCTGATGCAAGATCAAGTCAGACAGTTAAATGAACTCGCCATCCCAGCTTGTGTATTAAATAGCTCACTTTGTGACAATGATTATCAAGACAACTTAGACGCCATTAAACAACAACAGGTTCAACTGTTGTTTTTGGCACCAGAAACTGCACTACAAAATAACATTTTAGACCTACTCACCCATTGTGACGTGGCGTGTATTGCCATAGACGAGGCGCACTGTATTTCAGAGTGGGGCCATGATTTTCGCCCAGAATATCGTCAACTTAATCGGCTTATTGAATGTTTCCCCGAAGCGGTATGTATTGCCTTAACGGCTACTGCCACGCCCAGAGTGCGAGAGGACATTAAGCGTCAGCTCAATATAGCTGACAGTAGCGAATTTATTTCCAGTTTTGATCGCCCTAATTTGTTTATTGGTGTTGTTCCTAAAGATAACCCCTACCAGCAGTGTAAAGCCTTTGTTGAACAACACCCCCAGCAATCGGGTATTATTTATTGCCAATCGCGTAAAGGCGTCGATGAAGTCACCGCCAAATTAAAACAGGATGGATTTTCAGTGCTGCCATATCATGCAGGGCTGAGCAGTATGAAACGCAGTGAATATCAAGAACGTTTTATCCGTGATGATGTCAACATTATCGTCGCGACTATCGCCTTTGGTATGGGCATTAACAAGCCCGATGTCCGTTTTGTATTGCATTATGACCTGCCCAAAAATATTGAAGGTTATTATCAACAAATTGGTCGTGCTGGTCGTGACGGTTTAGATGCGAATTGTTTACTATTATTTGGTTACGGTGACACAGGTAAAATTCGTTTCTTTATCGATCAAATGAGTAACGAGCAAGAAAAACGTTTGGCTAATGTGCACCTTAATCAAATGTTAGCACTGGCAGAGGCCGAAGACTGTAGACGTACCCCATTATTAGAATATTTTGGCGAACAGTCGGCTAAAAAAAACTGCGCTAACTGTGATAATTGCACCAGTAATAGCAAAGAAAAGTCTGATTTAACCGTTCCTACCCAGAAATTTTTGTCCTGTGTGCATCGTACTGGTCAACGTTTTGGTGCTAGTCATATTATCGATGTACTGCGGGGTTCAAGCGCCGAAAAAGTGCTGCAAAACCAGCATAATTTACTCTCAACTTATAACATTGGCAATGAGTACAATAAAAAACAGTGGATGACGTTGGCGCGGCAGTTGATCCAAAAAGGATTGCTTAACCAAGAAGAACAATTTGGCGGCTTAAAACTCACCCAAAAAGCAGGTGATGTGTTAAAAGGTAAAGCGCCATTTTTTGCTTTGTTGCAGCAACCTACCGCGGCCAGTAGTCAGTCATCAAAAGCACTGGCTAATCCCGGTGATCAGCAACTGGTAGCGATATTAAAGGCTGACCGCAAACGTTTAGCCGACGCAGCAAACCTGCCGCCTTACGCCATTTTCTCAGATCGTACACTCAACGAAATGGCGTATTACTTCCCCCACACTGAAGAGAACTTGTTACGTATTCATGGTGTAGGGCAAGCCAAGTTAGACAAATATGGTGAACATTTCCTCGCCATGATCAGCGACTATTGCCAGCAACACGACCTGCAAGAAGTGGCAAATACCCAAACGGCTAGCAAGACAACGGTGAGTAAAAGCACCATTAGTAAAAGCACCAATGCTAACGCCAGTATCCGCAGTACCGAAATCGTCAACGCCTATCAGGCTGGACAATCTATTACATCTTTAGCCCAGCAGTTTAAGGTAAAAGACGGCACTATCATTAATCACTTATACCGCTATGCGCAAGATGGGCACACGTTTGCACAACCCACATTGTTATTGGATCAATCTGGTCTGAGTCAAATCCATATCGATGCAGCTTTAGCTGCTTTTACGGAGCATTCATATGAGCGACTCAAACCTGTTTACGACAGTCTCAACGAACAAGTCACGTACGATCAATTACATTTACTTAGGATCTATTTTGTTAGTCAGTTAACTGGATGACTTAAGTGCCAGCTTAATAAGTCCACTAGTGCTGGCAAGCGAAATCAGCTAGAATGCGCGCCCTAAATTCCACATTGGCGAGGCAATCTATGAGTAAACCTATTAATCGCACTATTTCTGTTGCGCCCATGCTGGATTGGACAGATAAACATTGTCGGTATTTCCTTAGGCAAATTTCACAACACGCGCTTTTATATACCGAAATGGTGACCACTGGGGCGATCATTTTTGGCAAAGGCGATTATCTTGGGTATAACCAAGAAGAGCACCCAGTCGCATTACAACTGGGCGGCTCTAATCCGACTGATATGGCGCGCTGTGCTGCGCAAGCACAAAAGTACGGTTATGATGAAGTGAACATCAATGTAGGCTGCCCCTCCGACCGAGTGCAAAATGGACGGTTTGGCGCGTGTTTAATGGCTGAACCAGACACTGTGGCTGCTTGTATTAATAGTATGCAGGCAGAGGTGGATATTCCCGTCACGGTCAAGTCACGGATCGGCATTGATGAAATGGATGAATACCAAGACTTAACTCGCTTTATTGAGGTGGTAGCTGCCTCAGGTTGCAAGACCTTTATTGTGCATGCCCGCAAAGCTTGGCTAAAAGGATTAAGCCCAAAACAAAACCGTGATGTCCCCCCCTTAATGTACGACCGTGTGTATCAATTAAAACAACAGTTTCCCGATTTACATATCAGTTTAAACGGTGGTGTAAAAACCTTAGATGAGGTGCAGCTTCATCTTGAACATTTGGATGGCGTGATGATAGGCCGCGAGGTGTATAGCAACCCTTACATTTTAGCTGAAGTCGACAAACGTTTTTATCAAGGCAAGTGTGCCAGTAAAACCCGGGCTGAAAT
>CAJQKX010000762.1 GCA_905479025.1 uncultured Paraglaciecola sp. | reverse complement strand
ACCAGAGCGACCGCTTCTTGTTTAAATTCTGCGGGATAATGTTTATTTGTTCGTCTAGTCATATTCACCTCAATTAACAGGATTATAATCCTTTATTGAAGTGTCCGGTTAATTCAACCACAACAGCTTGTCTGAAAGGTAAGTCACAGGGGATAAGTAGCTAAGGGAGCCACAACAAACTTTTAGGGATTTTCACAGGCTATAAAATAAACGAAAATTACACTTAGGTTTATTCATGCTTAGCTTACACATCAAAATTTTGTTTCATAATAAGCTATATTTAACTAGATACAAAACTCCTAGTTATATTAAGTAACGCTTTGTTCTTCGGCAGGAACGTAAAGGCATCATTGCTAACTTGACGCGGCATTCACTTTCATCAACATCTCGAGCTGTGTTTTTCAAGTTTGAAATCGCTTGCGCTATGGCGTTTCACATTAGAAACGTTGCAGGACTATTTTTAAATTATCTCGGCTAAACTCATAGGGGGGGAATGTTAAGTTGAGTAAGGTCATTATTAGTAGCTAAAGCGTTTTTTACCGCATCTACAATCACCGTTGAAATTTCAGTTTGCATAGCTAAAATATTGTTATTTTCTCTATTGAAAGTCGCACCCCATATTTGGCGATCCTTTTTGGCCTCTATTAACTGGACGGTTATCATGATTGTGGTCTCTGATTTTCTAACTGAGCCTTCTAATACATAAGTAACCCCTAATTGCTTAGCAACATCGGAGATATCAATTTCTGTATCTTTAAAACGAAACGAAGATGAATGAGAGACTACGTATAAACTTTCTGCACTGGATAGCCCATTTAATATAGCGTCAGAAACACCATCAGAGAAGTATTCGTAGTTCGGATCGCCACTCAAATTAAGGAAAGGTAATACTACAATTGAATTTTGCTTAATTTCTGGAGCGTCTAAGTTAGAAAAAACAAGAATTGTAGTCAGTAATAAAAAAATGAATATAAGGATTTTCCAGATAAGTTTTGTGCGTAAGGTAGATTGGAAAATAGAATTTTCTTTATCTGATAGTTCCTTAGTTGTGGCAATAAACTGGTAACCTCGGCCTCTAATCGTAGAGATAAGGTTTTGTTCTTCACCGTTGTCACCCAGAATTTTTCTAATTGATTTTATGTGGTTACTTAATGTCGAATCACAGACAATTTGCCCTTGCCAGACAGCGTTAAATATTTCTTCTCTGGTCACTGTTCGATGGCGATTCTTGATTAAATACACAATGAGATCAAAATCTTTAGGTTCAATAGCTTTAGCTTTGCCAGCAAAAAACAATTTAAACTGAAGTGTATCAATTTCAAAGCTGTTGAATTGATAACGCATTTCATTCCCTTTGCAAGATTTCCCTAATTTTACAAGTATAGACAACATGAATCATTATTTTTCAAAAAATTACAATTTATGTTGCCTTATATTTCGAGATTGGGCTTTCTTTTTATATGCTTGAGGGATTGAAAGTCAGCAGTTTTTTAAATTACTTAGCGGTTTTGATGAAATTCAAAATGAAAATAAGTGTCTTCGATGCTGTGCTGCTCAGCTATGAATATTGCTTTTATTAAAGCATAATTATGTGTTCCCAGATATTCAGATTTAAAAACCATCTTGACTATGGCGCAAAGCGTGCTTTTTTTACAAAAATAAAAGCGGCACTCGTTGCTTACCCTTTCTGCCTATCACATTTGAGTAAGCTCCATTAGCCCAATCTATATTCAGTTTCGATAAAGTGTCTTAATCAAATGAAAACCAAATTGGGTTTTGAGTGGCCCGTGTACTGTCAGTATTTCTTTTTTAAACACCACATTATCAAATGTTTTGACCATAGTGCCGGGGCTGAATTCACCTAAGTCACCACCTTTTTTACCTGATGGACAGATAGAATGTTTTTTGGCTAGTTGATGAAAGTTACCTCCTTTTTCTAGTTGGGTTTTTAGCTTGTCAGCTAGGACTTTGTTTTTGACTAAAATATGGCAGGCACAGGCTTTCATTGGAATCTTCAAGCTCTATTATGTTAGCGCTATTGTAGACGAAAAGTGCTGAAGCAGAACTAAAATTCGTACTCCAAGGCGAATCTAAGGGTGTGATCTTTAGAGTCTCCGTTTAGCCCAGCAATAAACGCTAATTCCCATTTTAGTTGTTTCTGTCCTTCGTATCGATGAATCCCCATAAAACCAGGCCCTAGACCAATAAAATCTTCACCAGTGTAGATTTCGATATAAGGTTGTAAGGCAGGTAGATACCGATAGCGATACTTGAGTCTTATTTCTGTTTCAAATTCATTTTGAATGCTTTTTCCACATTCATAAACGAGCAATGCGTTGATCGTTAAACTAGTTTATGTAAATTCTTTTTCAAATAAAAGGCCAGTTGTAAATTCGTAATTATCTTTTTTATGTTGTTTTTCAAGCTCGAACAACATTCCCCAATCTGCCCATAGTTCTCCTTGGTCAGTTAACATCCAGCGAACCTCAATTTCATAAGCTTGCAAACCAAAATCGCCAGTGTCGTCTCTTTCTCCTACGATATAACCTTCAATTGTCAGATATTCTGAAATGGCATGTCCATAAGCAAAGCGTTGAGCCAACACATTGCCATTGTTGTTTTGCCTCGAGATAAAACGCCATTCCAACTCTCGCTCATTAGCCAATACATAAGGATGATAAACCTTGTCAACTGGAAAGCCGTCAGCCCAACTTATTGACATGCAAGATAGATAGTATAAAAGCGCGAAAGATACGCGATAAAAGGCTTTCATTTTTTGATACCTGAGTGGGGAGCTGAATCTAGCTTAAGCCAATAAAAAATAAGTAGAGGAGTGAATAATGCAAGAGTATAGACAATCACTTGAGCAATAGATGGTGCTGCCTGATAGCCAAATAACACGTTAAATAAACGACCATATTCAAATTCATTGCTAACAAAATATTGACAATATTCCAAGCTGTGGCTGATGCATCAATAAAGTCGACCTGAACCAGTAAAGGTAAAGCGTTGACGAGTTGGCCAGTAACGTAAATATGAACTAATAACCATGTTGACCAAGGGCCAAACTGCTGTTTTAACAATTTTGCGCTTAGATACAACAATATAGCTAAGCTTAGACAAATACCTAGACCCAAAAATGTACCAAGTAACATGGATTGTATTGCATTGCTCTGGTTCAAATAACCATCGAAGTACAAAATGAAATTACTGCCTTTGGAGACTAAGGTTAGGCTGACCATTATGCCAGCAGCCCAATATAAATACTGCTTATTCGAAGTCCGATTTTGGTTTAATCCATACCCTAAAACCAAGGCTAACAAGTAGACAAATATCTGACATATCCACAATGATAATTCAATGCCTTTACCATCAAACCAATGACCAATTAAATGGATTTGATTAATATAGATTAGGCTCAAAAGGGCACCGACTAGCATACACAATAATAGCCACAACTTAGTTGCTGGCAGGTGAACATATAAATAAACAACCAATACAAATATCGGTAACGCATCCCGTAAAAATAAAATAAACGTATTAATTAACATCTGCAGCCTTTTGCTTTTGATGTTCAACAATCACAATGCCGCGTGCAGTATTAGGGTTATACTCACCAAAAAATTTGTATTCGCCAGGCTTCAGTGGGCCAATAAATATGATTGCTGTATTATTGGCAAAAATAACCTTATCTCTATTGAGTGAAAAACTATCGAATTCCTCTGGAGTATTGTCTTGATTGTTGATCACTAATTTTACTTTTTGGTTTGCCGGAATGATGATCTGTGATGGAAAAAAGAGGTGATCCTTGAGTTGAATATGATACTCAGCAACAGCCGCCAACAATGATTGGCAAACACGCCAAAGAATAGGGCGGTGATACCTATTAATTTGTTCATAGGTTTATTCAACGTATTGCCCTTGTGGCAATAACAGCTCTACTGATAAGCCTGATAATTGCTCAGAGCAACTAAGTTTTAATGAAGCATTATGCAGTTCTGCAATATGCTTGGAAATGGATAAACCTAAACCACATCCGGGTGTATTGCTAGTATGACGATCACCCCCAATTCTGTAAAAACGTTCAAACACTCGTTGATATTCTGATTTATCAATGCCAGGGCCTGAATCCTCTACTTGAATAATTACCTGATTATTCAATGTCTTCAATACCACTCTAATTAATGATCCTTCAGGCGAATACTTGCTGGCATTGGAGATTAAATTTTGTAACAAGATACCCAGAGAAAACTCATCACCTTGAATTTTTGTGCCTTGACCAACTAGTTCGATCTCTTGTTTTTTTGCATCAATTTGTGGGAATAAACTGGCTATTACAGTTTTGCAAAGTGAAGCAGTATGTATTTGTTTAAATTGGCCTTGGTATTGTTCAGGATTGGTTCGGTTGAGCAATAAAATTTGTTCTACTACATGGCTTATACGCTCAATACCTTCTTGCAGGTATTGCATATTTCTGTTTGAAGTTCTGTTATTGCTAAGCTGCAACCTCAAATTGTGGGCATTGATTTTTAAAACGCTTAATGGGGTACGTAATTCATGAGCTGCGTCAGAGGCAAAGCGTTTTTCTCGTGAGAAGGCTGCGTTTAATCGCTCAAATAATTGATTCAAAGTTTCTAATACGGGGCTGAGTTCGTTTTGCTGATTTTGCTGTGTGATTGGACTAAGGTCATCGGCTTTTTTGGCGCGCAAGTTCTCAGATAAAAGCCTCAATGGGCGCAACCCAGTGCTGACCAATAAAAATATAATAATGGCTAATAATGGAATACACAATATCAGTGGTGTAACAGCAGCCAAGATCATTTTTTCTGCCAGCTCGAAACCCCGGTTTAAGGGCTGTGCAACCAACACCCATTTATTATCTGATTCAAAAAAATGCCCATAAGTACGCCAACGTTGAGCTAAAAAATTATGCTCATCAAATTCATTTTTGAAATCACTCATAGCGGCTTTAAGTTCTGGATGAGAGCTAACAATTAATCGGTTGTGTTGCCATATTTGATAGATAAAGGCAGCGTCAGGTTGAGGCGCTAGTGATTGAGTACTCATGTCGGTGATATTAACCAATACATAAGTTAAAGAACGTAATTCATTATCAAATACGCTGGTTGCTTTTGCCATACTGCCGCGATAACCCTGAATGGCTGCCGCGAAGGTGACTAATGTAATCACAG
>CAJQKX010000761.1 GCA_905479025.1 uncultured Paraglaciecola sp. | reverse complement strand
TGAGTTTTGGCTTTAGCGAACGAACGAGCCTTAGATGATATTAATGAGGCAACAAGCATATATAGGCAGCGCGCGAGCCAAAGAGAAGAGAAGCTAGGGAATGATCATTTTACTGACTACTATGCTTCTTTTTACGTTTAAAAAGCTTTAACCAAAACGCACCCTCAAAAAGAAAACCCAGAATAATAAAAATAAACATACCTGTTGAATTTCCATAACTATAGAAACTAATAGCAATGAAAACTAACGCTAACAAAATTAACCATTTCGTAATTGAACTCATGTAGGCTCCTTATCCAATTAACCTAGTAGCTCATTCTACACATAATACCCAAATAACGGGCTAAGTAATTGGTGGCCAAAATGTGCAACGAAGTGGAACACGCCTACTGTTATGTGACCTTGTTGATATTCTTGTTAGCCTGTTTCTCAAAATACTCTTTAAATGATCGTATTTCGTTCTCACAATATTCCATAGTGAGTGCAAAGCGTTTTTTTGATGCATCACTTGGGTCATTCCCCCGTGTATTTTCGATGACACTAGGAACCAGAAATAATGACTTTGCAGATCTATTTTCTGGATCTTCAATGCTGCTATTTGGGATCTTTTCATCGAGACAGTTTAATAATTTAATGTTTACGTCAATACCTTCTTTGATTTCATCACACACACCAGAGAATGAAATCAAAGTAACAAGCAAAAGTGCAAATAATTTCATAAAAACCTCAACTCAGACAAACGCCTTGCTAAGGGGACGCCGATTAAATCTATTGCATGTAACTATAAGCTAAATTTAACTGAAACTATACTTGTGAATGAGACGGCCTATTTAGGCATTCCTATTTAAGTGCCTTGTTAGAGGATGCCGTAAGTGGAATGCCACTGTTAAACAAGTCGTCCCCGAAAGCACATAACCAAATGTGGCACAAATAAGGTAGCAAAAGCTGAAATATTAGGAGCTTGGGAGCTAAAGCCCTAGCAAAAACATCTGAAATTAGACACGGTAAAGGCTAAGTAAAACTAACAAACACCTTGTTCAACCCGCAACCCGCTTGCGCGTTAGTGCTATCCCTAAAATGATTAATAACATCGCCGCCAGGCTGTGCCATTCGATTGCTTCACCCAAAAGAAGTGCGCCAGTAAAATACGCCACGACAGGGATCACGTAATTAATGTACGAAAGAAACGTAGGACCTGCCGTGACGATAACGGCAAACAAAATAATGGTAGCAAACGCAGTCGGGCCGATACCTAACCACAACACGGATAACGTGGCCTTTAAAGAATAGCTTTGTTGCCACGGTAAATCATACCACAGCCACAATGGCACAATCGCGATGCTAGAAACAATCATCACGCCAGCGGCCGTTACAACAGGGTTATAGGAGGGCAATCGCCTCACCAAAATGGTATTTATCGCATAACTAAAAGTGGCGAATAAAATCAATAGACCACTCAGTACTTTACTGTGAGCTCCTACTAACGATGGCCAAAGCACAATCACCACACCAGAAATACCTAGCACAAAACCGAGTATTTTAAAGCGATTGAGGGTTTCCCCTGACACAAAATAATGTGCCAAAATCATGGTTGCCAGCGGCATAAATGCCATCAATAATCCCGCAATGCCCGAGCTCACATCTTTCTGACCTGTGGAGATCAGAAAAAATGGCAATAGGTTACCCATAATACCCAGCAGCAAAAATATCGCCCAAGCCGATGGCTCGACAGGTAAACGCCAACCCTTAGCACACATAAAAAGAGTGAGGATAATCGCTGCAATCAACACCCTAAGAGAGACGATACCCACAGGGCTAAAACTTTGCAGTGAGACAGCGGTAAACATAAATGACGTGCCCCACAGCAGAATGAGTAACAGCAGACAAAGCCAGCCTTTAACAGTAGGTGTATAGTTGTGAGTCATGTGTTTGAGCCGATGAGCATGATGACTGGAGAGTTTAACTGACAACCTCCTACTTTTTTGATGTTTTGAAGTTTCAATACCTTTTAACGCCTAATTAACAGGCAAATATTAGTGAGTGAAAATAAGCGATACTGGAGCAAAAACTAACTGTTATTTATCCTGATTTATTTTCTTGTTAGCTGCCCTTTGCTGACTCATGTTCATACCAAATACCATATTTATCACCTTGGTATTTAAGCCAATGATATAGATACGCTGTTGAAAGCATAAGCAAGCCACCGACTAATGCTGCTTCATTTATAAGTCCTATACAGCACAATATAAAACCACTTATATGCCCCACAACCTCAATTCGAGTGGCTGATTGCCTACTAGGTCTAGTTTGTAAAAAGTTAACTACAAACCAGCATTTTAATATGAAAGGTAAAGCCTCCCAATTATCTGAATTTTTATCCATTATAAATTTCTCCTGATTCAAAGTTGATACATCAATCTCAAGCGCAGCAGCAATACATATAAAAGATTCTAAATTTACCTTTGTACATTAGAATCACAAGTATTAATTGATTTCCTTTGTGTCGGTTACGAATTTAATCCGACATTTACCCGACAACTTGTGATTTGCCCATTCTGAGGGCTGCTAACGCCTTTATAAACAGCCATGTTGTTGCAAAGCAGCGCTTTCAGAGGTCCAACCACGAAGTGACGATGGCTGATAAACTTGTTTTAAAAGGCATTCACTTTGACCAATGACAGGGATAATACTAAAACTGTTTTACCAATACATATACTGATGTAGCTGGCTAGCAAACATATATTTGAAGCTTCTCGGTTAAGCTGTCTGTAGATGGCATAAATTTCAGATTCGCCACTAGAGCCAAATTAGACATTATTCTTTCAATCCAAATTTGTCTACTTGTCTGCCCGTGTAACAAAATAGCGTAATTCCGACAGCGCCTGATGTGAAAACCCATAGTGCAAGTGGGTTGTAGCCCAAATTGGCTACAATTAAAGTGGCTATTATAGGGCCAGGGGTAGAGGAGAAGTTCCAAAATGCCTCACCTGCGACAGCCAACCTACCTTCTTTATCAAGAGCAGCCAGAGTGCCCGAAATATAGGGCGAGGAAAAGGCATAAGATAAATTCCATAAAAATATCAGATAAATATAATAATCTGGATTTTCCACTAAGGTAAACATTGCAGCGCTAGTAATGTTTAAACCCAATCCACATATCAATGG
>CAJQKX010000760.1 GCA_905479025.1 uncultured Paraglaciecola sp. | reverse complement strand
CTGTTCTGGCATGAGGCAGATTATTTCGATACCTCAACTAAACTTAAACCGCTGATTCATACTTGGAGTCTTGCAATTGAGGAGCAATTCTATTTTATTTATCCTCCTCTGGTGGTTATCATATGGCGTTTTTTCAAAAATCAGCTTGCGATTGTATTGAGTTCATTGGTTGTAATCTCTTTGATTACTGCACACATTTCCACCATGTATTCCCAAGATACGAGTTTTTACCTGCTTCATACACGAGCATGGGAGCTACTAGCTGGCGCGTGGATAGGGTATTTTTCACTTCAGAATCCCGTAAAGTTTAGAAGTGCGCATGTATATTTTCAGTTCGTGGGCGTCTTGCTTTTGATAATACCTGTTTTATTCTACGACGAGGGGACGCATCATCCTGGGTTGGCGACGACTATTCCGGTGTTAGGAGCGATGATTTTATTGTTGTATGGCGCTTCTGAGAGCCCTTTGAGGCGATTGTTCTCAAACCGGTTTTCTGTAGGGGTTGGACTAATATCCTATTCTTTATACTTAGTGCACCAACCAGTCTTTTCGTTTGCAAATCACTTAAGTATTGCTGAATTGACTAGAGAAGACTATCTGGTACTGATACTAGTGAGTTTTATGCTGGCGTTTGTTTCATATAAGCTTGTAGAAACTACATTCAGAAATAAAAATTTGGTTAGCAACAAATTATTTTACCCTGTAACCGTCTTTGTTGCTCTCGTGCTTACTGCCGTTGGCTTGGCTGGACACGTGTCTGGAGGCTATCCCGCAAGATTTGATTCTAGCTTTAATCCCATCTTTGCTGCTCAGAAAAATATAGAACCTACAGTGGATGGTGTTCAGTGCCATGGCACGTTTCCAGAAACTTTGTGTGTTATCGGAGCTTCCAATAATGACTCGCCAAACTGGGCTTTGATTGGTGATAGTCATGCAGGTTCTTTCGGCCATGCGTTAGATGAAATGTTGAAAGAAATTGGCGCTTCGGGATTTCAGTTAACAACAGGAGGGTGTTCGTACGCGATTTCTCTGGTGAAAGACGGTGCTAACTGTCTGGAGGTTAACGATCAAGTTCGCCAGAAAATTTTGTCGAGTAATATTAAAAACATTGTATTGGCTGGTCGCTATGTACGAAATCTTGAATTAGCTGGCTTTGACAATCGGGAGGGAGGAATTGAGCCTACGAATCAAGATAGTTCCTTTTTCCCCTTAGTGTATTCATCGGAGCAGGAACGGAGGGACCTTATTTTAAAGTCATACTCATCTAGTATTGAAGAACTAGTTAACGCTGATAAAAATATTTTTTTAGTCTACCCGATTCCTGAGGTGGGCTGGGACGTGCCTCGGCAGAAATTTAAATTGAGGTTGCAGGGATTAGACAAGCAGATTACGACGTCTTCCGAAAGATATTACGAAAGGTCGATTACGGTAATAAATATTTTCGACAATATTCCAGATTCTGGTAATTTATTTAGGATTCGGCCAGATGAAATGTTTTGTGATCAGCCGATTCCCGGACGCTGTGTTACGGAGATAGATGACAATCTTCTTTACTTTGACGATGACCACTTAACGACTTTTGGTACAAAATTTATTGTGCAACAAATATTGAATTCTAGTTTGCGTGCTATATCTAGCCAGGATCTATAAAATGCTTTATGAGTGGGTTAGGTGTAGACCTTTAGAAGATGTTTTATAGATAGCTTCAGCCAAGGATGTAAAAATTAAAATGTATAGCTTTGAGCTTTGGTTTTGGTATTCTCGATTGTGGATAAAATCCCGAATATAAAAAGTCGAGTGGTAAATTGACTATTTTTAACATAAGTATGAGAAAAAATGAGAATATTGCTTGCTGTAACAAATGGAGATCTGTCTGGCGCGCCAGTCCATGTAAGAGATCTCAGTATTGGATTAAAGTGCGATGGGTATGATGTACTTGTAGTGTTAGGTGAGGATGGTGAGATCTCTAGAGACCTTTTGGACAAGGGCGTGAAAACTATTGTTATGCCTTCAATGAGGAGCTCTATAACTCCTTTCAATGACCTTTTAAATATTTTGCGCGCATATAGAATAGTAAAGAGCTATCAGCCAGACTTAGTGCATGCTCATAGCAGCAAAGCTGGTTTGATTTTCAGATTAGCGGGCTGGCTAAATAGTATCCCGGTTGTGTTTACAATACACGGCTGGCTTACTACTAAGCCAGGAAACACTGGTGGGAAGTTTCTGTATAGTCTTTTAGAAAGGCTTCTTAATAAACTCACTGTAGTATATATAGCAGTATCGAATTTTGATCGTTTAGAAGGCATACGGCGGTTTAAGATCTCGGAGAGCAAGATAATAACGGTTCATAATGGAGTTGCCGATAGTCTTAAAGAAAAAGCCGAGGGTAGAGCCTTAGGTACATTGAAATTAATCATGGTTGCAAGAGACGATGCTCAAAAAGACTACGATACGGTTTTTAAGGCAATAAATGGACTTCAAGTACACTTGACATGTGTTGGAAAAGGGACCGATAGTGATCAGTTTAAGCAAAGAGCCAAACGTTTAGCGCCTCTTACCTTTAGGTCGATCAATTTTGTTGGATTAAGCTCTTCTGTTGGGGAAATGTTATCCCAATCTGATATTTTTATACTGTCCAGTCACTATGAAGGACTCCCTATTTCAATTATTGAGGCAATGAGAGCGGGATTACCTATTGTTGCGACTGATGTGGGAGGTGTTACTGAACTTGTCGATGAGACTAATGGTGGCGTATTCCAACGGACGGATTATCAAGATCTGTCACAAATTCTTTGCAGATACATCTCTAATAAAAAATTAATTACGCTTCATGGGCAGTCAAGTCGGCAAAGGTTTTCCGAGGAATTTGTTTTTGTAAAGATGTTCACAGAAATTAAAAATATCTATTCAAATTTTATTTTTCGCTAGGTGATATTGGATAGCTAATTTTTCAATTAAGATTCTTTATAAATAGCTTATATTTAGTCTTTAAATATAACACTGGAGCTCCATATGTCGAATTTGCTGGTTACAGGTTGTAATGGTTATTTGGGCTCATCTTTCGTTAAAGCACTTTCAGAAGACTACGTAATTAGACCGTTCTCTCTTCAAAATCAGGAATTGGAGGATATAAATTTTCATGATCTTGATGCTGTGCTGCATTGTGCTGCCGTTGTCCACAGAGGGAACACTGCCACGTCTGATGCGTACAGGCGGGTAAACATCGAATATCCTCTTGCACTAGCTCGATTGGCAAAAGCCAATGGATTGAAACAGT
>CAJQKX010000759.1 GCA_905479025.1 uncultured Paraglaciecola sp. | reverse complement strand
GATCCAACTAATCGTGAACAAGTAGGCCGCTGGGCATTTCAGCAATTAGCACAGCAGCATATCCCCAGTATTATGGTTACCCACGATAAAAACGATATTCCTGAGTCCGCCAAACAATTAAATTTAGCTGATTTTTTTCTTCAAAAAGATCAGCATCAAATAAGCTTGGATAGGAATAACCCATGATTGACCCAATACTTAATAAATTATTAAGGCCTGTGCTGGTATTGTTGGCTAAGCCATTTGTTCGATTTGGGATTAGCGCTGATCAAATTACAATAGTTGGGTTTTTATTAGGTATGTTAGCCGTTCCCGCGATCATTGCTGAGCACTTTACTGTGGCCTTGGTATTGATAATAATAAACCGAATTTGTGATGGTTTAGATGGAGCCGTTGCCCGACAAACTCACACTACTGATGCAGGTGGTTTTTTAGACATCAGCTTAGATTTTATTTTCTACTCTGTCATCATTTTTGCTTTTATTGTCAGCCACCCAGAACAAAATTCATTAGTAGGTAGCTTATTAATGTTGTCTTTTACCGCAACCGGCAGTTGCTTTTTAGCCTTTTCAATCATGGCCAGCAAACACAATATTGATAACCCGCAATATCCCAATAAAAGCATGCACTATATGGGCGGTTTAGCCGAAGGTTTCGAAACCATAGTGGTGTTGTGTCTGTTTTGTTTATTTCCAGAGCACTTTGTACCTATTGCATTGGTCTATACTGCAGCTTGTTTTATAACCGCTGGAGTAAGGATTGTAACTGGTTATCGCACACTTAACAGACTCGGCTGAGAAGTTAACTCAAAATACAAAATTAATTAATTCACAACGTATTGAACGTCTGGTAAGTACAGAAATCAGTGGTATGGGGCAAAATAACATGACAACCGAGGGGGGGGTGGAAATTGGCAACTTGTCCTGATGGTGTCGATTAGCCACTAACTATGGAAGCTGATAATTTGCAATGAGTTACTCGCTAAAACCTATTGAGCGCTTATGCTTTGCAATTATGTTGTTTAGGGTTATCTTCTGTATCCCTCATTTTGATATGTAGAATAGTGATATGACCATCAAAAAGCCCCTTAGATTTTTACAATTTACTCTGGTATTTTTTAGTTTGTTATTTGCATTTTCTTTACCGCTAAAGGCTCAGGATAAAGCTTTAGTGGGCGGCAGGCTGATTGATGGATTTGGACATCAACCACTAGCCAACAGCGTTATTCTTATTAAAAATGGCATGATTGAAAAGGTCGGTACTGTGGCCACACTTCCCATTCCTGATGGGTATGAAATTATTTCAACTGAAGGTATGGATGTTTTACCCGGATTGTGGGAGAGCCACGCGCACTTAATGTTAAACGGCCATTCCGATTACACTTATTGGGATAAAGCCTATGCAGACAAACGGGGCTCTGAAATCATGCCCGCCAGCGCTGTACAGTTATTATTAGCAGGTATCACCAGTGCAAGAGATTTAGGCGCACCTTTAAAAGAGTCTATAGATATAAAAACAAAAATTGAAAATGGTGAAATCCCGGGGCCGCGTTTGTATGTGTCAGGCCCTTTTATTCAGCACAAAGCTTATCCCGGTACAGAAGCTTTTAGGTGGGGTGTAGATAACCCAAAGGATGCCATAATAAAAGTGAATCAGCTTGCAGATGCGGGTGTTGATATTATAAAGCTTATTGACCACGACATGATGAGTTTGAAAACTTCACAAGCTGTGGTTGACCAAGCACACAAACGCAACCTTATTGTAGTGGCTCATTCACACAAACCTGACGAAATTAGACGTGGCTTAGAAATTGGTGTCGACAATTTTGAGCATACTGGCTTGACTACAGCCCCGGCTTATCCTGATGATATAATTGAGCAACTGATTGAACGCACCGCTAAAGGGCGAGTTGCCGGAGGACCTTTGTATTGGACCCCTACAGTTGAAGGTTTATGGAACTACGATTTAACTGTCGCTAACCCAGAAAGATTAGACAATAAATGTTGGCATCGAGGCTTAAAGCCAAGCACGATAAAAGATATTAAGACATCTTTAAAAAACGTGGGGCAGTTGGATTATATGCAACTCACACCACTACGTAAGCCAACGCTTAAAAACAAAATCCAACAACTCAAAGACGCAGGCGTTGTGATGTTAATAGGGACTGATAGCGGCATCCCCACTAAATTCCATTGCCAAAGTACTTGGAATGAAATGGCCTTTTGGGTTAACGAAATGAATATCTCGGCAATGGATACTATAAGAGCTGCAACTTATTGGCCAGCCGTGCTAATGAAAGTCAATGATAAATCAGGTACGATCACTGCGGGAAAGTATGCTGATATTATTGCCGTGAAAGGTGATGTACTTCGTTACATTAACTTACTGCAAAACGTTGATATGGTTATGAAAGGTGGCAAGATCTATAAACTTGATGGCAGAGCGACTATTGATTAAGCGCTGGCACCTCCTGAGAGGTTAATTATCTATGCGAAATGGTATTGAACGCTCTTTTAAGGTCTGTTGTTGATTGTTACATCAATAAGATTGGTCTGCAGTCAACCGTAATCTTTTATAGTGCACTTTGTTGTCAAGGATTGCCTTTAAACATGAGGTATCGATTCGTGACTTTATCTCACTGGACATGATTCCCTTGGTTTAGCGAGATGTGAGCTAAGACTTGCATCAAGCCTTTTTTTGAACCTCATCTTTGACTATTTTGTTATTGAGCAGACTTCTAATCCATCGATATTTGGAGCTTATAAACCCATAAACACTAGATCGTAGTCTGCATGTTGAAGGGTATATATATATCTTTGTCTGTCATCTGTGAGCTAGACTTGAAGCTTATATAAAAACTGAGCTTGCCCGCTAAGCACCTGTTCGATTTCGTTATCTTTAACCTCCAATACAGTGTCAGTAAGCTGTGTTCGCGTTTTCGCACTTTCCTTGATATTGACAGAGGGCTCTGCAGATACGTTTACGTTAAGCGTGAAATAGCACTTACTCCCCCTTTTTTTGTCAATGTTTACGGATACCTGCTCAACTCATCAAACGCTGTCAGTGTTCACTAGCGAAGCAGATTTAAGCTTGTTTGGGTACAGGGCTGTCTGGCAATGTGTTCGTAGTCTTAATCTGGAGATTGTTAGGTCTTGTGTTGAGTTATGTAATTGAAAGATTAAAACTTTAATCTTGTTCGGTTACTCAATGTGACTTTTGTTTAAACGGCATCAACAACAAAGCTTTAAGGCTGGTATTGGTTTTGGGGCTTGAATACTCTTTCAGGCCCAATTTAATAGCATCGTCACCCGTTTTTGCTTTTTCTGTGTAACTACCGAATAGTCTGTCCCAAATAGACAAATTAAAACCAAAATTACTGTCTGTTTCAGCTATAACCTGGCTGTGATGAATGCGATGCATCGCTTGGGTCACGATGAGGGTTCTCAATAACTTATCGAGCTTAACAGGCAGTTTGATATTGCTATGACTAAAAATAGATGTGGCATTAAGTAATATTTCAAAAATCAAAATAGCCAATACAGGAGCACCTAGAAGAAGTACAGCAGCAATTTTCACCATTAAACTCAGGGCAATTTCAATAGGGTGAAAACGTAAACCAGTTGAAGCGTCGAGGTGTGGATCAGCATGGTGAACCATATGTATACGCTACAACATGGGAATACAATGAAAAAGTCGGTGTTGCCAGTAAATCAAACAATCCAATAACAATACGGTGACAGGTACGCTTAACCACAGATTAGCTGAAACATGATTCCACAAACCGATGTGATTGTTTTGTGCGAAGATAGTCATAGCGGCCAAACCTGTCGGTATCATTAGCCTCGCCACCACCGTACCTAGTAAAACCATAGAAAAATTGCTTAGCCAGCGTTTACCTTTGCTCACAGGCGATAGACGATTGGGCTTCACGCTTTCCCAGAGTAACATTATGGCAAGTACAGTAATGAAAACTCCAAGCCTAATCCATGTATCATTCATCATAGTGAGTGATGGTTACCTTTTAGGTGAATCAATTAGGAATACAGTCTTAACTTCTATATTATCATTACGTGTATAAATTACAGGCCACTTATTTAAAGGACATGATTTTTATGAAAATTCTTACGTTAATTGCGGGTGTTTTAGCTTTATTACTACTGCTTCTTTCTGGTCCGTTATATCAAGCAGACATACTGGGTTTGATGGAGGCATTTTTAGCGATGCGCATTGCACTAATTTTAGGTGCTGTGGCTATTCTTTTGGCGCTAGTTCAAGTCATTTTTATGCGTAAAACGATCTCTTGGTCTGCGACGGGTGTCGCAGTTTTATGTGCCGCGGTGGCCATTTTTATGCCGCTAAGTATGATGAATAAAGCCAAGTCAGTACCTCCTATTCACGATATCACCACAGACCTAGTTAACCCGCCAAAATTCGTCGCTATGTTAGCATTGCGTGCTGATGCTCCCAACCCTGCTGCTTATCAAGGTGAAGACATTGCTAGCCAACAGCGTGAAGCCTACCCTGAACTAGAAACGCAAAAATATCCGCAAACAACAGAGCAGGTATTCGATGCAGCCTTATCGGTAGTTAAGAGTATGGGGCTAGACGTAGTCAGTTCTGACAAAACCCTCGGTTTGATTGAAGCTTATGACACGACGACTTTTTTCGGTTTTGTTGATGATGTGGTTATCCGCATTCAAAGCGATGGCCAGATGACCATGCTTGATGCGCGCAGTAAATCACGGGTGGGTATCAGTGATATTGGAAAAAATGCTGAACGCCTTAATGCATTGATTGCGGGTGTAGCGAAAAACCTTAACTAATCTGATTGAGTTAGCATAACCAAATGCTGCACATCAATGGTATTTGATGCGCAGCTAGTTTTTTAAAGCTTTGCATTTCATTTTAAGATTTCAGTAGACGTTAATTTCTTTTTCCTCCATGATTTCCAATTGTTTGTAGCATTAAACCCTGTGCTCCAGCTTGACTCAGTTAAAATGTCACTTATTCTCGTGTTTGAAAGGATCACCGTATCGCTAAGCTAAAAACAAAAAAAGCGCCGAAGCGCTTTTTACTTAAATCTATTCGATAATAGGCTTTAGTCAACTATTTTGCTCACGAGCAATCGCACGATAGGCAATGTCATCACGATAAAACATGCCGTTGCAGCTAATGGTCTTAGCCAACTTATAGGCATTCTGTTGTGCTTCTGTAACAGTATTACCTAAAGCAGTTGCACACAGTACACGGCCACCATTGGTTGTTACTTTGCCATCAATATTTTTAGTGCCGGCATGAAATATTTTGCTGTTGGCATCGCCAAGTTCCAAACCGTCAATCACGTCACCTTTGCCGTAACTAGCTGGATATCCGCCTGCCGCGAGAACCACACCTACAGCAGCTCTGGTATCAAACTCTGCTTGAATTTGGTCAAGTTTGCCGTCTAAGGCTGCTTCAACTAATTCAACTAAGTCAGACTGAAAACGCATCATGATAGGTTGGGTTTCTGGGTCGCCAAAGCGGCAATTGTATTCAATCACTTTAGGAGTGCCATCCGCCATGATCATCAAGCCAGCATATAAAAAGCCTACGTAGGTGTTGCCTTCAGCAGCCATACCTTTCACAGTAGGATAAATTACTTCATTCATAACACGCTGATGGATATCTGCTGTCACAACGGGTGCAGGTGAGTAAGCACCCATACCACCGGTGTTAGGACCAGTATCACCATTGCCAACACGTTTATGGTCTTGGCTGGTGGCAAAAGGTAAAACGTTTTTGCCATCGACCATCACAATAAAGCTGGCTTCTTCACCATCGAGGAATTCTTCGATGACTACGCGGCTACCTGCCTCACCAAAAGCGTTACCCGCTAACATGTCACGAATAGCATCTTCTGCTTCGGTTAATGTCATGGCGACAATCACACCTTTACCTGCGGCCAAACCATCTGCCTTAACCACAATAGGTGCGCCCTTTGCTTGTAGATAAGCAAGGGCAGGCTCGATTTCGGTAAAGTTTTGATAATCAGCAGTAGGAATATTGTGACGTTCTAAAAAGTCTTTGGTGAAGGCTTTTGAACCTTCTAGTTGAGCGGCTGCTTGTGAAGGACCAAATATTTTTAGGCCTTTTGCTTGAAACGCATCCACCACACCTAATACTAATGGCACTTCTGGCCCCACTATGGTTAAGTCTATTTGGTTTTGCTGTGCAAATGCCACCAAAGCAGGAACATCTTCTGCACCTACATCAATATTCGTCAGTTTATCTTCAAGTGCTGTTCCAGCATTCCCCGGTGCTAGAAACACGTGGGATACTTTTGCCGATTGCGCTGCTTTCCAAGCTAACGCATGTTCGCGACCACCGCCGCCAATAATCAATACATTCATAGGTTTTTTTCTTTAGTTTTTTATTTACGGCTTAACAAATTATGGTTTAATAAACTTGAGTGTCATACGTGAGCTTTCACCGATAGACAAATATTTGGCTCGGTCTTTTTCACCTAAACGCAATCCAGGAGGTAGAGTCCATACACCTTTTTCATGATCAGTGGTATCCAGTGGGTTAAGGTTAACATCACTGTGCGCAAGTAATGTAAATCCTGCTTTTTCAGCAGCAGTAATCACAAAGGATTGTTTCATATAACCTGAGCTTTTTTGTGCTTCATCAGACAAGTTTTCTGGCAGTTTATGTTCAACTACACCTAACACACCGCCTTTTTTAAGGGCATTATAAAAACTTGAAAATGCGCTGTCGATTCCTTCTTGTCCAGTTTGCATATACCAATTATGTACGTTACGAAAAGTCAGCACTCTATCCAGAGAATTAGCAGGGGCAAAATCCGTGGCTTTGGTAGGATGAAAGGCAGTTACCTTAGTTTTTTTGTGGTTTTCATCCTGACTGATCTTTTGTATAAACCCATCAAGAGACTTTTTGTAGTAAGCGTTGCCGCCTTCTTCTATATAAAAATGGGCGGCGTAAAACTGACCCTTATCA
>CAJQKX010000758.1 GCA_905479025.1 uncultured Paraglaciecola sp. | reverse complement strand
GATTCAGTGATTTGGAAAACACGCCCGACAACAGTACCGCGAGAATAATGGGACCGGCAAACAATAAGGAAGTCTGGATCGCATCCAGTTGCCAGAAATAGATGTAAGTCACCATTAGCAATGTAGCGGTAATGCTGCCGATACCGCCCACGGCCGACATAAGGTTCTAGTCTAGAAAAGGCTTAAATCGACCTATTGCGGACGTTAGAGAATTCGAACTATCAGGCTATATTGAGCGTAAGTCAATCATATATCAATCAAATTTGACTGACGGCCTGCCATCTTTGAGCCGCTGGATTTTATTGCCCGTTTAGCGGCCTTGGTACCCAGACCCCGCGTTAATCTGAGGCGCTTAGATGTGAAACGTTCCTGTTTCTCACCCTGCAGGCAACCTCTGGTTGGCTTAATTCATTTCTGATGAATTAGTCATGGCGTATTTGTGCGGGGTGGCCCTCCACGGGGTGGCCCTCCACGGGGTGGCCCTCCACCAAACAGTCGGCACCGCGTGACAATAACGCCGTCTTTCCGAAATAAGACTAAACAAGCCTTGCCGACAGGGCAGGAAAAAACACGGGCACAAAAACACCAATCGATGACCTGGGCGCAAAGACTTAAACGGGTTTTTAACATCGACATTGAAACCTGTGAGCAATGCGGTGGTGCAGTTAAGGTTATAGCGAGCATTGACAAATCGGCAGGAAAGCCGATTTGCACAGCGCATGCTGCCCGCAAGGGTTAGGCACAGGGATGTGCCTAATGCACATCCATTGGTGATCCAAAAGATACTCAGTCACCTGAATACAAAAAATGACGAAGTCGTTGAATTATTGCCCCCACAAAGTCGAGCACCGCCTCAGATAAGTCTGTTTGAATAAAAGCCGTTCATCATCATAAACAAAACTCGTTTGCACAACAGCGGGATGCGCTTGTCTTGAATTCTGAATTAAGTAGAAAGAGTTGATTAATTGACGAAATATAGCCGACTTTCACTCCCTTAAGAATATAAAATAGATGTCAATATGTAAAGTATGAGCCTTGTCCAATATGAAATGAGTCTTAACTAATTGCGTGTTTCCAAAATGAAATGCGTCTAAAGACTTAAATTCTGTTCATGATCATAAGATGAAAGCGATCATGAATATAGAAAACCTCACCACTATTGAAGAGCTTGAACGCTTTATTCAAGGTAACCAAGCCGTCGCCTTTACCGTTTTAGGTGATAAAAATCAGCGATATCAATTCATTCAAAAAACATTGATAAAATTTCGCTATATCACGTTAAAAAAAACCGACAAAGGGATCGTCAATCAATACCTTAAAAAGGTGACAGGCTACTCGCTGCAGCAACTCACTCGATTGATAAAACAATACAAGGACGTCGGCAGAATTAACTGGCAACCTTGCCGAACTAACGGCTTTTCAACCATTTACAGTACAAAGGATATCAAGCTACTGGCTGAAATGGACGCAAGGCATGATGATATCTGTGGTCATGCCACTAAAAAGCTGTTGGAGCGTGCCTACAATACGTTTGAGCAATCAGAATACCAAATGCTTGCCACTATCTCTGTTTCACATTTATATAACTTGAGGCACTCTCAAGGCTACCAAAAACAACGCAGACACTTCACCAAAACACAATCAAGACAAGTGCCTATTGGCGAACGGCGTAAACCTCAACCCAACGGCGAGCCTGGCTATATTCGTATTGATACCGTGCACCAAGGAGACCTAGATAAACAAAAAGGCGTGTATCATATTAATGCAGTGGATGAGGTGACACAGTTTGAGGTTGTTTGCTCAGTTGAACGTATTAGTGAGCGTTACCTCATCCCAGTACTCACGCAAATGATGGCCGCGTTTCCTTTTATTATCAAAGGGTTTCATTCAGATAATGGCTCTGAATACATCAACAAACACGTGTGTAAATTACTCACCAAACTTGAAATAGAGCTCACAAAATCACGCTCAAGACACTCAAACGATAATGCGTTAGCAGAAAGTAAAAATGCATCAATTGTAAGAAAACAGTTTGGTTACACACATATTCCACAGAAATGGGCACCGTTAATCAATACGTTCAATTTAAAATATCTTTACCCGTATATCAATTATCATAGACCTTGTTTCTTTCCTGAAGTCACCACTGATGATAAAGGGAAACAACATAAAACATACCCTTACAAAAGTATGATGACGCCCTATGAGAAACTAAAATCTTTACCCAATGCCAAAACATATTTGAAAGCAGACTTTCATTTTGAAATACTAGATGAGCAAGCTATGGAAATGACAGATAATGCTTGTGCTGAATTACTTCAAAAAGAACGTAATGAATTATTTAACCAGATCTTTGAACAGAATAAACGAGCCTAAAAATTTACTTACTTAAGACTCATTTGTTAATTGGAATATACTGTATGAGGCATCATGTATTTTGATTTTAGGAAAAGTGACGTTGTATTTTACCTATACGCTACATCATTTATTAGAGGTTGTGAATGTTTTTCTCAAACAAGTATTTTATTAAATTCGTTGTTATTTTTTTCCTAAGTGGCTGTGGCGGAGGTGATAATAGCGATACCGTCTCAAATCCACCAACCGTAACCACGTCAACTGTAACGACATCATGCGTCAACCCTCATTCTGCTGACTACCCTGAATCCTATAAGGGTAAATTTGAAACCCCCTCCCCCAGAGGTAAACTTTCTAGCCATATAGTTAGAGGTATTAGTTTTAAAGACTATTCCCCTATTTGGATTTATGATGGCCTATCCCAGTCTGAACGCAATAATTGTTCTAGAGATGAATATGTAAAATTGATGTATCTTGAAG
The DNA here is from genome assembly GCA_905479025.1 of uncultured Paraglaciecola sp. Next base: position 445 of record CAJQKX010000758.1, on the reverse strand, counting down.
CATTACAGGCGATGAGTGCTTCAGGTGCACAAAGGGTTTGGGTTTACAATTATGGTCAGTGGAACGATAGCCAAGAACCATGGGTAGTAGCCGAAGCTAATTATCATACGCCTAAAAAATATGTAGAATATATTGTTGAGCAAGCACGTTTGCTCGACATTGATATTTATTTTTCTTGGCAGTTTACTCAAAACAATGTCGATGGCGATATTATTGTTGAGCAGGGTGAGAAACTCACGTTGAACAAGCTTAAAATAATATTAGATGCACATCAAAAAAATATGATTATTCAGGCAAAACATGCCCAAAAAATAGCTATAAAAGGCATTTCTGCTGACTGGAACGCGATGTGGCTCACCTTACATACCGACGAATTAAAAGAATATTATATTGTGCGGTTTGCCGAAATTATTGATGATATCAGAGCCAATTTTGACGGCGATAT
>CAJQKX010000757.1 GCA_905479025.1 uncultured Paraglaciecola sp. | reverse complement strand
CGGCATTCAATCATTAGCGGTGCATGGCCGCACCAAAGCCTGTATGTACAAAGGCGACGCAGAATACGACACCATTAAGGCTATTAAACAAGCTGTGTCGATACCTGTTGTTGCCAACGGTGATATAACAAGCGCGCAAAAAGCTAAGCACGTTTTGGAATACACCGGCGCAGATGCGCTGATGATCGGTCGGGGAGCTCAAGGTCACCCTTGGATATTCCGCGAGATCTTGCACTATCTGCAAACTGGCCAAATACTGGCTGCACCTAACATTGACGAGGTGAGTAGCGTTTTGCTTGAACACGTCGCCAATGTCCATCAGTTTTACGGTGGTATAAAGGGGTGCAGGATTGCCCGCAAGCATGTGGGCTGGTATTTGGCCGAACATGACCAGCAAAAGCTGTTCCGTGCAAAGTTCAACGCTATCGAAGATGCAGGACAGCAAATTGATGCGTTAACTATGTACTTTGATAAATTGGCAGGCGAGTCAGCACTCAACTTTGTGTCTGAGCAAGTTTCACCTGCTGCTTAATATGTCTAACTTAAAGAGCAAGATTGTATATGTTCGAACAAAATGTAACTTCTCCATTTACCACTACGGTAACAACTCCTTCGCAAACTCAGGCTCAAAAGCCTCTTCGCGATTCAGTTAAACAAGCGGTAAACAAGTATCTAAAACAACTTGATAACACCAATATCGAAAATTTATACGAGTTAGTCATGGCCGAAGTTGAAGCGCCAATGTTAGAAGAAATAATGACTTTCACACGTGGCAACCAGACTAAAGCCTCAACTATGTTAGGTATCAACCGTGGCACCTTGCGTAAGAAGCTAAAACAATACGGCATGAACTAAGGGTTTTTGTCTAAAAAAAGAGCACCTTGTGGTGCTCTTTTTGTTTGTGTTTACCATGACCAAATAGTCAACACAAACAATACGAATTAAATTGCCAAAATCTTTGCCACTTAAATAGTGGACTCAACATGGAACAAACATGCAACAAGACTTACCAGCAACACCTATTCGTCGCGCACTATTGAGCGTATCTGATAAATCCGGCCTACTTGAGTTTGCTCAGTTCTTGGCCAACCAAGGTGTAGAGCTATTATCTACCGGTGGCACCGCAAAATTACTTAGGGACAATGGCCTAACCGTTATTGAAGCATCGGATTACACTGGCCATCCTGAAATTATGGACGGCCGAGTGAAAACCTTGCACCCCAAAATTCATGGTGGCATTCTGGCTCGCCGTGGACAAGATGAACAAGTCATGGCTGAAAACAACATTCTGCCTATCGATCTAGTGGTAGTGAACTTGTACCCTTTTGCAGCCACAGTTGCCAATGATGATTGCAGCTTAGAAAACGCAATTGAAAATATCGATATCGGTGGCCCCACTATGGTTCGCGCAGCAGCTAAAAACCATAACGATGTCACTATTGTGGTTAACGCTAAAGATTACGCTCGCGTAACATCAGAGATGCAAGCCAACAGTAATGCTGTCACCAAGGGTACTCGTTTTGATTTAGCCATTGCCGCATTTGAACACACTGCTGAATACGACGGCATGATAGCTAACTACTTTGGTGCCATGATTGAGGCAGCTGACTGCGAAGAAAATTGTGGTCATAGTCATAGCGAATTTCCGCGTACCTACAATATGCAATTTACTAAAAAACAAGATTTACGCTACGGTGAAAATAGTCATCAAAGTGCGGCTTTTTATGTTGAAAATACTATTCAAGAAGCTTCTGTTGCTACCGCCACTCAGCTGCAAGGCAAAGAATTATCCTTCAACAATATTGCCGATACCGATGCCGCTTTAGAATGCGTTAAAGAATTTGATGAACCGGCCTGCGTTATTGTTAAACATGCCAACCCTTGTGGTGTTGCTTTAGGTGATGACATCCTAAGTGCATATAACCGTGCCTATCAAACCGACCCTACTTCAGCGTTTGGTGGCATTATCGCCTTTAACCGCGAACTCGATGCAGCCACAGCACAAGCTATTGTTGACCGTCAATTTGTTGAAGTGATCATTGCACCAACCATTAGCGATGCAGCCATAGAGGTCGTGTCAGCTAAGAAAAATGTACGTCTATTAGCTTGTGGTGATTGGCAAGGTCAACTTACCGAGGGTCATGATTTTAAACGTGTTAATGGCGGTTTATTAGTCCAAGACCGTGATTTTGGTATGGTTGAAGAAGATGAACTGCAAGTGGTCACTAAAGTTAAACCGACCGAGCAACAGTTAAAAGATTTAATGTTCACTTGGAAAGTAGCCAAATACGTTAAATCAAACGCTATTGTGTATTGCAACGACAGTATGACAATCGGTGTAGGCGCAGGTCAAATGAGCCGCGTCTATTCTGCTAAAGTCGCGGGCATTAAAGCGGCTGATGAAGGTTTGCAAGTAGCAGGGTCCGTGATGGCGTCTGATGCGTTTTTCCCGTTCCGTGATGGTATTGACGCCGCAGCTGCTGCCGGTATCAGCGCCATTATCCAACCGGGTGGCTCAATGCGCGACCAAGAAGTAATAAACGCCGCAGACGAGCATGGTATTGCCATGGTCTTCACCGGTATGCGTCACTTTAAGCACTAATATTGTGGATCATAACCCGGAGTCATAGACCAAAATATTGATTCCGGTTTTTGTTACCTCTGACGCGCAAT
>CAJQKX010000756.1 GCA_905479025.1 uncultured Paraglaciecola sp. | reverse complement strand
TTAAATAACTAGCGCAAAAGGTTTTCCTCAGTATGAGGTTAATGTGCTGGCTGGACTCATATCAAATTGCTCTTGCAGAGCAGGACAAAAGGATAGCGGGAAGCGGGTTGTGATGTTTTAACTTGGTAGATATGTGTTGTTAGCTGATTAGGATAAGGTCTCTGTCATTTTACACCTCCCGTACAGGAAATATGGATATAGATATTAAGATAGCAACAATCAAAGAGTTTCCAATGGTTATTACTCAAGTTAAAAATTTGGGTGATAGGAACAGTAAGACTTTGGGTTTTTTGCCTTCTGGTGCATTTGAAGATGTAGCATCTAAAGGTCTGATTTTGATTGCACTGAAAGGAGAGGCGCTCTTAGGATACTTATTGTATCGAGAGGTTAAGCGGAAAAATCAAATTGCTATTGTTCATCTTTGTGTGGATGAGTTGTTTAGAGGGTTAGGTGTTGCAGAAAAGCTCATAAACGAAATAAAGAGTGTTGGCAAAGGAGGGAATGGGATATTTTTATGGTGCCGACAGGACTATGAAATCGTAGACCTTTGGAATAAACATGGGTTTATAGTTCGCGATGAAAAGCCTGGAAAAGCACAAGTAGGTTCGTTGCTAGAAAAGTGGATCTATACAGATGAGATGAATGCGATACAAACAGATCTATGGCAACCGTCAGCAAGTCAAACTCCTGTTGTTATTGATGCGAATACCTTTTTTGACTTGAGAGCTGATGATGATGAATCCAAAGAATCAAAAGCACTATTATCAGATTGGATTCAAGATATTGAACTGTTTGTAACGAAAGAGTTATTCAATGAAATCAGAAGGAATGGGCATCGTGAAACAAGGAGCGCTTGTAGGCAATATGCTGAAACGTTCCCCTTAATACAGGCAGATGAAAGGAAGAAAGAAAATATAAAAAAAAGATTAGATTTATTGCTTAATGGGGCTAAGACGAGAAGTTTTGAGTCAGATAAAAGTCATATTGCATGGGCGATATGTGGCGGGGCTGACTATTTTGTTACTCGAGATTTACGGTTATTAAATGCATCGCAAAAAATAACTGATATCTTTGGGTTGAAAGTTTTACGTCCCTCCCAGCTAATAATAAGAATGGATTCCATATTAAATCAAGACAGTTATAGGCCAAACAAATTATTTAATTCAGAAATTGAAATTAAAAAAATAGGTAGCAAAGAATACAATAAATTGGCTGAATTTTTTTTATATGATTATCTTGGTGAAAAAAAGGGGAGATTTCAGGAAGGGTTGAGTAATGTATTTAGCGACTTATTAATGAATACATCTGAAATGGTTGAGGTGGATGGAGTGCCTGCTGTTTTTTTTTCATATATTTTTAATTGTTTCGGCGCACAAGAGGTAAATTTTCTTCGGGCCACTAAAAGCCCTCTATCGTTAACTGTGTTATATAAAATAGTCGTTATTTTAATTAATAAAGCTATATATAATGGTTTTTTAATAACGGTTGTTCAGGATGAATTTCTGCGAGAGGAGGTGGTCGATGTGCTAGAAGAGTTTGGCTTTTATAGAACTTCAGGTAAAATGGTAAAACTTCATTTCGCACAAAATAAGCCGCCTTCTTTAAAGGATTTTTCTAATAATAAAAATCTTATAGATCTAGTAGAGCCTGTATTAAAGAGCGTAAAAAATAAGAAGCCATATTACATCGAGAGAGCATTCTGGCCTTGCAAGTTTCTTAATGTGGGAGTCCCTAACTTTATTATCTCAATAGAACCATTTTGGGCAAAAGAACTATTTGATGAGAATTATGCAGTTTCCGATCTATTTGGTCCTGCACCGGAGCTTATTTTAAACCATAGAAATGTGTATTATAGAGCTGGAGCAAAGTCGGGAATTGAGGCTCATTCAAGAATACTATGGTATGTTAAATATAATAATGCTTATCCAAATTCTGGCGCAATAAGAGCAACTTCTCTCCTTGAGGATTTCGAGATTGGTAGGCCGAAAAAATTATTCAAAAAATATATGAAGTATGGTGTATACCAATGGGAAAATATTTACTCGATGGTGGATAAGGATTTGGATAAAGATATTATGGCTATACAATTCCATAGCACCGAAATGTTAAAAACACCGATTGATTTCCATAAAATAAATGCTATTTTAAAGGAGTATGGTATCAATAGTAATAATTTCCAATCACCACTGAAGGTGAGTGATGATGTGTTTAATGAAATTTATAGTAATGTAGAGCTATCAAACTAATTGAGAAAAGGTATGTCAGTATTGGACGTTATTGAATTTAAATCTCGATCAGCAGCTTTGCTGCCAATAAAACCTAAATATGTTGAGAAAATTCTTTCTGGAGAAAAGACTGTTGAGTTCAGAAAGGTTGAATTTAAAGAGGACATAGAGAATATTATTATTTATTCCTCAAGTCCAGTCATGCTAGTGGTTGCTGTTTGCGATGTTGTGATGGTTGTTAAGCGATCACCATATACATTATGGAAAAAATATAGGGATGTTGGTGGTATAGAATATGCTGAATATAAAGATTATTTTAAAGGTAAAGATCTAGGGGTTGCCATTGAATTATCAAATGTTAAAGTTCTCGAGCATCCATTATTACTGCAAGACGTTGTAGACGTTAAGAGCCCTCCTCAGAGTTTTATGTATGTAGATTCTATAACTGTCGCTGAAGTACAAGAAAGAATTTTTTCTGAATATTGTTGCGCATAAAGATAATTTATTTATCATTAGTATAAACGTGCCGAAAATAACCCAATAAAAAACCCGATGATTTTCATCACCGGGCTCTTATATAAACAGCTTGTAACTTAAAAATTACTTCGCTGCTTTACGCTCTTTCTCTGCTGCAATAACATCATCAGCTACTGAGTTAGG
>CAJQKX010000755.1 GCA_905479025.1 uncultured Paraglaciecola sp. | reverse complement strand
GTATCAACGTCGCTAATGGTGTGAGTCATATTATTATTGAAGGTTTTGAAATAGAGGGGCCCTCGCAATTTATTGACTATGACCAAGCTATAGCGAATAGAAATTATAAAATTTTGGTTGCTGAAGATAACGACCCAAACACGTCATTTAATCGTAATTATTTTGCGGGTAAAGGTATTTGGGGTTATGGCATTCATAGCAATATTATTGTTAGGAATAACAAAGTCTATAATACGCCTGGTTCGGCTATCCGTTTTAATGATGCGGACTATGTAACGATTGAATCTAACGAGGTTTATAACGCTACGTGGTGGACGTCCTCGGCATCAAGTGCCATTGTCTATGCAGAAACTATTTCTGCTGCGGGTGATAACGGCACAGAAATTAAAATGATTATGCGCGGTAACGTGGTGTATAACTCGTGGAATCGCATTCCTTTCTATGTGACTCAGCTACCTGATAATGCAGGTGGTCCTGGCGGTAATTACGGTTCTGCAAGCCAAAACTATATTCTTGATGGTCAGGGGCTTTATGTCACTCGAAGTGACCCAGCTTATGCAGGAACGTTTTTGTTTGAAAATAACCTACTGGTTAATAACGGTAAAAACGGTATTAATTTCGATCACTCCGATGCGGCGCGTGCTATTTATAGAAATAATACGCTCTACTTTAATGGTGTGCATGAAATTATTCAGGATTTATCTGTGGCAGCAGGTAATCCTCGTCATGTTGGTTCGAATAAAGTGGCGGGTATTAAAGCTAATGATGTACTAGCCGTTGAAGTAGCTAACAATATTATTGTTACGCGCGATAGCCAGTTCACAGCATTATCGTTAGTGAATATTATCGGCTCAAAAACGACTTCGAATAATATTTTGGTCAACGGTTCTTACAATCAATCAAGTGCCAGTGACCAGATTAATGTTGATCCTTTGTTTGTCAATGCGCCAGCTGTCGTCAATGGTGCTATTGATATGACGGGCTTAGATTTTTCTGTGTTGGGTACTTCGCCAGCTATTAATGCCGGTAATTCAACCTATACACCCATTAATGATATTAACGGTGTTGCTCGCCCGGTTCTTCCCGAGTCAATAATTGCGGCCACGAGTTTTGAAAGCTCACTGGATGGGTGGGATAGTTTTGGTTCAACAGTGGCATTAAGTTCGGTGCAAGCAAAAACTGGGCTAAATAGCATTTACACAAGCGACCGAGCGTTTAATTATTCGAGCCCACGATTCTATTTAAACGGCCTGTTAACCGTTGGTGAAACCTATACTTTTTCTGTCTGGGTTAGGTTGGCAGAGGGTGTTTCAGGTACGAATCGAATCGCGATTAAGCGCACCTTGGCAGGCGCAGCAACTTACTCTAACTCTCCAGCGATCACTGCATCCGATGCCGATTGGCAGCAGATAACGTGGGACTATACGCATAGCGCTTCTGACGATACGTTTGTTTATATCAAAGGCCCGACTAGCCCAGCCTCGGGTAAAGAATTTTATATTGATGATTTTTCTATTGTCCCGCAGGGGTCGGCGTCTGTGGACTTTGCCACTATTGGCGATGTTGTCGATATCGGCGCTTATGAGTTTCAAGACTCGGGACAAGATAGCGATAACGATAGCATTAATGATGATTTAGATAATTGTCCTAACACGCCGAATAATGATCAGTTAAATTTAGACAGTGATGAGTTTGGCGATGCTTGTGACAATGATGATGATAACGATAATGTGCTCGATACTAATGATAACTGTCCTTTAGTTGCAAACAGTGACCAGCAAGATTCTGATAATGATCTTGTTGGAAATGCTTGTGACAGTACGCCAAATGGCGATACCGATTTAGATACTATCGATAACGCAATAGATAATTGTCCTGCCGTTGCTAATACTGACCAAGGTGATATTGACCAAGATGGTATTGGTAATGTCTGTGATTTGGATATTGACGGTGATGGTGTGCCTAATTCGCTTGAGACGGCTGTGGGTACCAACCCTAATAATGCAAATGATGCCGCCGCCGCCGCGCAGGCCGTGATTGATGCGGTTGCAAATGGGGGTACGGGCGAAGTTGAAGAGATACAAATACCTATGATTGGTGGTTTTGGTCTCTTAGCCCTTGGTTTATCGGTGATAGGTTTGGGTGCTTTAAAGACAAGAAGAAGGTAGCTTGTTTTTGCCTGTCAAAATAGATTTTTTGTTAAGAAATTAAAGGCTTACAGCTGATTAATGCATTATTGTTAATAACTAAAAAGCCCTTTGGCATGGTTTTAATGCCTTTTATTGTGCGTTTTTGTATCAAAATGCCTTCTTTTGATACAAAAATTATGGCTCTGATACAAAAAACGAATAGACGCTTATAAAGCAGGGTGATAAATTTAAAGTCGATTTTTTGTACAGGCAAATGCTGTAGACGCAATTATTTCAAGGCAGGGTAAATGTTTGCTAATGAAATCCAGCACTATAAGTTCCACGGCTCCTAGTTCAAAAATTAATAAGAAAAAAGTAATAAGTTTTATAAATTAAAAATAAATATATACCCCTTAGGTTATTAAAAATAAAAATAAGTTACCCCTGGAGATAAACTATGAATGCACTAAAAAATTCAATTTTAATGTTGGCTATTACGTCTAGTGCTGCATCAAATGCCGCGATGGTTTTTGATTACAGTGATAGAGGTGGCGCATCATATAACCAACCTCAATTTAACGTTACTGTTACCAATGCTGATGATGGTCAAGACTACCGCTTAGAAGCGACTACTACATCGGATCGTGCTTT
>CAJQKX010000754.1 GCA_905479025.1 uncultured Paraglaciecola sp. | reverse complement strand
CGCATCGGCTCCTCTGCCTCTACGCTTGAGGCATTTGTATTTGCGAGTCTCATGCCCATTGAAAAGTGCGGTGCCATGATAGCTTCTCAGTATGATGATTTGATTTGTGATGGGTTCATTTATCATGAGCAGGGGGGCGGTGTCAGCTTGTCCGCCCAGTCAGATCAATGGATTGTCAGCGTCGATAAGCCTAAGGATACAAACTCGAATATTATAGGAAGCCGTGTGTCCCGGGGAGTTGAATCATGACAAGAGTGTTGATCTGTGCAAACCCCGATTTGAACTACATTGACGGGTCTTCTATTTGGTCTCAGACGATTGCAATTTTGCTGGCAAAAGCTGGTGTCAACTCGCTGCATTTTTTAACCAAGTCCAAACCTGAGCGAATGCAGCTGTTTGAGGCTTTTGATAAGCATGATGCCATAAAAATAATTGATGGGACTCTGCCCGGATTTTGGGCGGGCCAGGCCATCAGTCGGTTGCAAGACCATCAACTTACAGATCTTGCGGTGCGCCTTGATGAGAAATTTGAATATGACCTTGTCGTGGTAAGAGGGTATAACATTGCAAAAAATATTTCCGGCCATGCTGCTCTCTTGGCAAAGTGTTGGGTCTATCTAACCGATATACCGCAGGCAGTTGAGCAGCTCACAAACGAGTGCCAAGATATTTTGTGTCGAATAGGTGAAGGCTCGCTGCGGATTCTTTGCCAGTCCGATGGTTTTAAGGCTATCTGGCGCTTTTGCGCACCCACTGCGCCCGACAACAAAATAAGCCTTTACAGTCCGGTCATTCCTGATTTTCCAAGCACGGTGCCGCCCGTGGCCCTGCGGGCCAATAAAGCTATTTATGCGGGTAAGTTTAAGCCTGAATGGAATACCTTAGAGATGGCAAAGTTGTGGAGTGATATTTCAGATGCTTCGCCGAAAGCTGAGTTGGTGATGATCGGAGATAAAATTCATCACTGTAAAAAGGATCAGTCTTACAGCAAAAAAATGCAAAAGGCGTTAGAGAAAACGAAAGGTTTAGAATGGCTAGGTGCGCAATCGCGTGAAGCGGTTCAAATAGAAATGGAAAACGCCAAGGTTGGTTTGTCTTGGCGAGCTGAGTCAATGAATAAAACGCTTGAGTACTCTACTAAAATATTGGAGTACGGACGTGCGGGATGTGGGGTTGTATTAAACCGCAACGTGTTACATGAGCAGTTCTTTGGTAGCGATTACCCTCTTTTCGCCAATTCAGACACTGAATTTATTGAGAAGATGCAGCTAGCTTTTTCAAATGATGAGGTTCTCAATGCTGCGGCGCAAAGAATACGAGACGTTGCCGAATCGCATACGATGTCGAGTCGACTTGATGAGGTCATTTCGCTACTTAAACATGATATCGACTTTTTGGCGCAGGATAAACGAAGTGAGAAGCCGTTAACTTTATTAGTTGCTGGGCATGACTTGAAGTTTTTTAATGGATTGAAAGATAGCCTCCAGCAGTTAGGTAATTATGTAGTTATCGTCGACCAGTGGCAGGGTCACAACAAGCATGACGAGACCAAGAGTTTTAGTCTGTTGCAGCAAGCTGATTTAATATTTTGCGAGTGGTGTTTGGGAAACATTCAATGGTATTCAAAGTATAAATTACCTGGCCAGTACCTGGTGGGACGTTTTCACTTACAGGAAAAGGACCTACCTTATTTAGCCAGTTCGGTACTGTCTTCTATCGACCATGTGGCCTACGTCAGCCACCAGATACGACGTGAGGCAGAAGAGATATTGAATTTAGGGGCTGAAAAAAGCTCGGTTATAGCTAATTTCTTGGATTCTGACAATTTTACGATTAACAAAAAGGTAGCTGATGCGAAATACACCTTGGGTATTATGGGTATTACGCCTGCAAGAAAGAGAATGGATCGGGCCTTAGATTTACTTGAGCGTTTATTGGAAAAAGATTCCCGCTATGTGTTGCGTGTTAAAGGAAAATTCCCATTAGATTATCCGTGGATTAAAAACAGGCCGGCCGAGGTTGAGTACTATATCGCGCTGATGGAGCGAATTAATGAGAGCGATTTGTTACGTTATAAGGTAATCTTTGATCCCGCCGGTGATGATGTTAATGATTGGCTCTCTTTAGTCGGGTATATTCTCTCTCCGTCAAATTTTGAAAGTTTTCATATGGCTGTTGGCGAGGGTATGTTAACGGGAACAACGCCTATTATTTGGGATTGGGAAGGTGCCCGAGAGATCTGGCCAGCTCGATACGTTTTTAGTAATACTGATGCGGCAGCACAATATATTGTTGAGCATAACGACGATCATTTTGATGCTATGGAGAGTCATCGACAGTGGGTTTTGCGCAATTACTCGAAAGAAAAAGTAGCGACCGAATGGCTCAAAATATTCGGACGCATGTCGTAATTCTAGGGTTTGTCCCCAAACCTTTGTTAACATAGAGTTGGCGGTGCAGTGACTCGGTTATTTACATTATTGCTCATCTAGCCCTGTATAAAATAAACGAAGAGCTGTCCTCGTCGCTTCTAGAATTGTCTGCAACAATTTATAAGCGCCACTTATTTAAGCAGTCGGATTTAAGGATCTAGTTGCGTGAATCAAGCATCATCACATGCCGGCCGAGGGCTATTCAATGTCAAAATCAATTAGGCTCAAAGATCTGAAGGGTGCTATCCACCCATCAGCCACTCAATATTTGGTTCCAGGTAAGTCACATTTAGCTAAAAGTAGGTTGTTTGATGCGTGCGCAGGAAAAATACATCTTAAGAGTTTTGCAAGTGAATTGCAGTCTGTTGATTTACTAGAATTCTGTTGGGTTGATGGGTACTCTGATAGGAATTGGTGGTGGCAGCTTCAGCAACTCAATGTGTTTACTTGGTGTGTCTCTTGTTGGGCCTTAATGGACAGCCGTGAAAAAGAAACGGCTGTCGACTTTTTAAAGAAGGTTTTGCTGCAGTGGCTTGATGCTGCATCAGATAATTCAAAATCGCCGTTGGCTTGGCATGATCATGGCACTGCTTTTAGATTGCGAAATATTATTAATTGGTTGACCTTAATCATCCTCGACGGTGATTACCTTTGCTTAATAACAGATGCCGAATCAGAAAAGATAATTGAGACCATATCGGATCATATTATTTTTCTGCGTGACGAAAAGTATTATACCCGTCATACCAATCACGGTTTTGATCAGGCTCTAGTGTTATGTACGACGTCTTTGTTATGGGAGGGCGTCAGTATATTTGAAGGCGCAAGTCAATTGGCAATCGCACGATTGTTAGATGAGATTGATTACGCTTTCACGGAGCAGGGTGTTCATAAAGAAAATAGTCCAGGGTATCAAAAATTTATGATCGGCCGGCTCGACCAGCTCAAAGACTTACGGATTTTGGGTGCTTCGTTTTTGAGCGACCATAGTTCGGCGATCCAATTGAAAGCGGAAAAATTTCTTTCTGCTATGACCATGCCCAACGGTTTTTTACCGCTGATTGGTGACACGCGAGGAGAGGATTTAGGTAGCACCTTGAAGGCAAACGGAGAGTTTCAGGTTTTTGACTATTCCGAGTCTGGCTATGTTGTATCAAAGGGCGTATCGAGCGATGGTAGTCCTTTTCATTTTGTCTTTAAAAATGCTCATGCTTCTAGTTTTCATCGGCATGATGATGACCTGTCCTTTCATTTATTCTTCAATGGGATGGTCGTTTTTGGTGATGGTGGTTTATATTCGTTTAATGAAAAAGATCCTTTAAGAGTTTTTTTGAGATCCCCGTATGCTCACAACACAGTGTTTCCTTCCGATAGTGCGATGATTCGGGACCCGAAAAAGCTCACTGATCGGCCACAATGCAGTTTATTAAGTGCGCATGCGGTGAGAGGTGTTTCGAACGCCAGTGGTATCGGTGTAATTAGGTCGATAGATTTTTCGAACCTACAAGAAGGTGAGCTGCTTGTAATTGATAGATTTTCTGATGCTTCCAGTGCGCCCCCGTCATTAATGATTAATTTTTTTCTGCCGGAAAGTCATGGGATCAGCAAAAGTAATAATGTATGCACAATAAATCTACCCAATTGCACTGTAAAGATTGTCACGGAAGTTATGCCAGATTCTGTGGATTTTTATCGTGGTGTTAATGGTCATGGTGCTGTGAAGTGTGCAATGTCATCTTCTTATGGTGAGTTTGTTGAGGCCTCGAGAGCGACTTTTAAGTATGAAGATGTCGGTGATAAATCGATTATGCACAGAATAACGGTGGCTTCAGACGTTTCTTGAACTGGCGCTGAACTTTCTAATTGAAGCCTTAGGGATCGTGTGAGTGATATGCAAATATTTTTCTTACCGATCTATGCTCTTTCAGTCGAGTGTGAGTGATAAGACTGG
>CAJQKX010000753.1 GCA_905479025.1 uncultured Paraglaciecola sp. | reverse complement strand
ATTTAATTTTGCATTTTCAGTTTTTAACCAACATGTAGACTGGTATGAGTTTAAATTTTTACTAAGCATTTCCAGGATAGATTTTTGTGACATATACTATATATTACACATATTTATTTTTTTGTAAAATTATTTTTGTGTATATATTTATATGGGCCCAATATTGAATACTATTATAGGAGCGGGAATAAAATTGGCCTGCAATCTAATAAACTCATGGCTAGAGCAAAAGAGGCAAGATCAGCTAGCTTTAGCCGCGCGAGACGAAAAAATGCTAGAAGCTTTAATTTCTAGTCAGTCGGAAAATGCTAAAGATCCTTTTGTGAAGGTTAGCCGAAGAATACTTTTTATGAGTATCACGTTTACCATGTGTTTCTTGATGATTTATTATGCAATGAATCCTCATATTACATACAATTTAATTGTCCCTAAAGGAGAGGGAACAAAATGGGGTTTTTTTAGTTGGATATTCGGAGCAAAAGACTGGGAAGTAGTTCAAATGACAGGAGGCTTGATGCTTGCATCGTTTATGGATTTGTGTTTCATGGTTGTTGGATTTTATGCGATTCCCAGTAAGCGTCGATGAGGGGTTGCTGGCTGATAATTTTATTTTTCTTCTCTTGTTCGAGAAAAATCATACAGAAACCAAAAGAAATTGCGAAATTAGATTCTCCTGGCGACGAATCGAATGTACTATCTATAGTGAGCGATCCTCAGAATTATGATCATACTGGGCCGTGGATATGGTTTGGAATGATAATAGGTTTAGTTTTTTTTATTTCGCTCTTTTCTTTAATTTTTAAAAAATGAATAATGGTCTAGATATATTAAGCGTGCTTACTGGTGTAGTTTCTGCCGCAACTGCGGTTATCGGTATGTGGTTGAAAATAAAATATGATGAAAAGAAAAGTAAACAATTTGTTTACGACCCTAATTGCCATAGCAATGTAATTTCTGCCTTAAATTATGTTCTCGATGAAGCTGATGCAGATAGAGTATATATTTTAGAGTTTCATAATGGAGAGCATTATTTTTCCGGAAGAAGTCAGCAAAAATTAAGTTGCACTTATGAGGTCGTTAGCGAAGGAATAAGTTCTGAATGTCAGACCCTTCAAAATATAAGAACTTCTAATTTTCACGGACTTACGCATTCAGTGTCTCAGGAAAAAACATTCAAGTGTCCTAATCTAGAAGAGTACAATGATGATATCGGATTCAAGTCTTTTCTGGAGCAAAAAGGCGTGAAAAGTTTTTTTGCGCGGCCAGTAAAAACTTTAAACGGAAAAATCTTGGGAGTTCTTTGCTTTGAGTATGTAAAAGAAAACAGAAAGTGGAGCGAGGAAGCAGAAGAGTTCTCGAGAAAGCAAAGTAGAATAATAAGCGGTTATTTGATATAATTTTTTTTTAAGCTATAATATATTATTATGGCTTTTTCTTACTGTCCTCACTGTGGCTTCAAGAACATGTACTCTATCCAGGCTCCAAAATTTTGTGGTGGCTGTGGGCAGGGTTTGAGTATATTATCTGCAGCAAAAACAACCTCAAGCGTTTCAAAAAAAACTCTCACGCCCAATCCCGCTCGTAGGGTTAGAAGATCTCCTGAGTTGCTTGACGAGTCTTATGACCCAGATGGAAGCGATGTATATGAGGTTCCGTCAATATCTAAACTATCGTACAGCGTAGAACAGGATAAAAATAAATTTAACCTAAAAGATCTAATTCCACTTGAAGATCTAGACCCAGAAAAAGTTGCTCCAAAAAAACCAAAAAAACGTGGACGACCAAAAAAAGCCTGAATTTAAATACGAGGACAAGTCGGACGAAATCGACTTAGAAGTAAGAAAAAGAAAGGGTAAATGGTTCCTTGATTCTCTCGCTTGGTTTGACTTTGAAGATGTTGAGCAAATTATAAAGGCTCACATCCACAAAAAATGGCATCAATGGGACCAATCTAGATCATTGAAGCCTTGGATCAATAAGATTATTACCAATCAAATGAAAAATATATTGCGAAATAATTACAGCAACTTTGTCAGACCATGTTTAAACTGCCCTTTTAATCAATCATGCGCCACAAAGGACGGAGGAGAAGCTTCTTTATGTGGTTTTACAAAAAGCGGATTACAGGACTCCTCTTGCCCTCTTTATGCAAAATGGGAAAGAACAAAAAAGCCTGCTTACGGAATAAAAATGGCGCTCGCTCTTGAGAATCATTCTTACGAGGTCGGCGCTATGCAGGATCATAATTTCAATATAATCGAGTCTCAGCAGAAATTAAACAAGCATATGGAAAAAGAGCTTTCTGGCAAGCAGTATCAAGTTTACAAGTTGCTTTTTATTGATAATATTGACGAAGAAGAGGTTGCCGAACAAATGGGGTATAAAACTAGTGAAAAAGGAAGAAAAGCTGGATATAAGCAGATAAAAAATTTAAAGAAAATTTTTAAAGAAAAAGCTCAAGACATTTTGAAAAGAGAAGACATTATCGCCGTTAGGGCTGTACCTCCATGGAGCTAAACGACGAACAGAAAAACGTTATCAGGTCTAACGCAAATGAAGTCTCTGATTTAACCGAATTAACCAAGTTAGCTTTTCCCGACTCTGATAAAGTTGACGGAAGAAGTAAACAGGGTAGGGCCGTTAGGAAATTTTTATTGAATAACGAGATAGAGTATGAAACAAAACACATCTATCCGAAAGATGATATTATATTAACCCAGGAGCAAAAAGACTTTGTAGACCAATCTGTCTCAGATGGTATGACCTGCGCTCAAGCAGCAGCAGTGCTTTTCCCGGAAATCCGAGTAACGCATACTTCAAAAGAGTATCAAGCTGTATTTGAATACGTTGATAAAAATGATAAAATAAAGACTCCCGCATCTGAGGATGCAATAAATAAAAGATACTCCCCTCCAAAGGCTTCTAGTAAAATAATAAAAAAGATAAATGACTATGCCCAAACAAGTATAAACGAAGAAAAGCTCACCATGTCCGAGAGAAAAGGCATCGAATCCTTGGGAGGCTTTTTAGCGTCACCTAGATTTATTCAGGTAATCAACACTTACGATAGTCAGGCGGATAGAGACTTATTTGAGGCAGAGTTTGTTAGGGCTACCTGGGATAAGCCTGACTTAACAAGTGACGAGATTA
>CAJQKX010000752.1 GCA_905479025.1 uncultured Paraglaciecola sp. | reverse complement strand
GTGTACCTCAAATTGAACAAGTATTTGTTAACGGCCCATCAGGATGGCGCTCTCAAGATTTAGAACGCCGTTTATTTATGGCTCGCAGACGGGCAGAAAAACGTCTTTCTAATGACGAAGATTTCTATATCGCAAGTTTGTCCAGTCTAGTCACAATATACAAAGGCCTTGTAATGGCCGGTGACCTACCTCAGTTTTATTTAGACTTAGCCGACGAAAATATGAAGTCAGCTATTTGTGTGTTTCATCAACGTTTTTCAACTAACACCTTGCCACGTTGGTCGTTAGCTCAACCATTTCGATACTTAGCACATAATGGTGAAATTAATACCATTCGTGGTAACCGCGATTGGGCACAAGCCCGAACAGGTAAATTCAAAACGCCTTTACTACCTGATTTGGCGGATGCAGCACCTTTTGTCAACGAAGTAGGCTCTGACTCTTCATCACTAGATAATATGTTAGAGCTGTTTTTAGCTGGCGGTATGGATTTATTCCGTGCAATGCGTCTGTTAGTGCCACCTGCTTATCAAAATAACAAAACCATGGATGAATATTTAAAGGCTTTTTACGAGTTCAACTCCATGCACATGGAGCCTTGGGATGGCCCAGCCGGTATTGTATTAACTAACGGTCGCCATGCTGCCTGTAACCTTGACCGCAACGGCCTTCGTCCCGCACGTTATGTCATCACCAAAGATGGTTTAATCACCTTAGCTTCAGAAGTGGGTATTTGGGATTATAAGCAAGAAGATGTGATTGAAAAAGGTCGTGTTGGACCAGGTGAAATGCTAGCTATAGATACTAAGACAGGTAAATTATGGCGCTCAAATGAAATAGATGATGATTTAAAGGGTCGTCATCCTTACAAAGAATGGTTAGAGAAAAGTATTCGCCGCTTAACACCTATTGAACAGTGTGATGCGCCTGAAATCGGCAAACGTATGTTTGACGACAACATGATTAATACTTATTTAAAACAGTTTAATTACAGTTATGAAGAACTTGAACAAGTAGTCAAGGTTTTAGCCAAAGATGGCCAAGAAGCGACAGGTTCGATGGGTGATGATACGCCTATGGCTGTTCTTTCTGGAAGAAGCCGCACCGTTTACGATTATTTCCGGCAACAGTTTGCTCAGGTAACCAATCCGCCTATTGATTCTTTACGTGAAAATCACGTGATGTCTTTGGCTACCTGTATTGGCCGCGAAAAATCGGTGTTCACGGAAACATCAGGATACGCTGATCGTGTACTGTTTGATTCACCTATCATGGTGTATACGGATCTAAAGCAGTTACGTAATTACGATCCTGAACATTATTATTCTGAAGTCGTCGATCTTAATTTCCCACCAGAAGAAGGGCTTAAGGCAGCAATTAATAGAATATGTAATGAGGTAGAGCACTTAGTCTCACACAAACGTGCCGCGTTCGTTATTTTATCAGACCGAGCCATTAAAACGTCACGCATACCTATACCAGCAGCGATGGCGGTGGGTGCGGTACAGAAGCGACTAGTAGATAAAGGATTACGTTGTGATGCAAATATAGTAGTAGAGACAGCATCGGTCAGAGACTCGCATCACTATGCAGTATTGATTGGTCTGGGTGCTACAGCAATATATCCGTTCTTGGCATACGAAATTATTGAACAAATGTGTGAGTCTGGGCAACTAGATATGACGCCAATGCAAGCGACTGTTAATTATCGTAAAGCGATAAACAAAGGCTTGTACAAAATCATGTCAAAAATGGGGATTTCAACCGTTGCTAGTTACCGCAGTTCAAAATTATTTGAAGCGATTGGTATTAACACAGCGGTAATGGACATGTGCTTTAAAGGGGTGCCAAGCCGTATTCAAGGTGCTGACTTTGAGGATTTCCAACAAGATCAAGTTAACTTAAATCGTGTCGCTTGGTTAAAACGCAAAAACGTAGACCACGGCGGATTATTAAAATATGTACACGGCGGTGAATACCACTCTTACAACCCTGACGTAGTCACAACGCTACAAAAGGCCGTGATAAGTGGTGACTATCAGGATTACCAAAAATTTAGTACTTTGGTAAATGAAAGACCCACTGCTTGTTTTCGTGATTTATTAGCATTATCACCTGATTCAGAAGCCATCTCGATTGACGAAGTTGAGTCTGCAGAAAACTTATATCCACGCTTTGACACGGCAGCTATGTCTATTGGCTCTTTAAGCCCTGAAGCTCACGAGTCTTTAGCTATCGCTATGAACCGTTTAGGTGGTAATTCTAACTCGGGCGTAGGTGGCGAAGATCCTAAACGTTTTGGTAATGAACGTAACTCAAATATTAAACAAATCGCATCAGGTCGTTTTGGGGTAACACCGCACTATTTAGTCAATGCTAAAATCTTACAGATAAAGGTTGCACAGGGTGCTAAACCTGGAGAAGGTGGTCAATTACCGGGTGATAAAGTTAACAAGTATATTGCTGAACTTCGTCATTCGGTACCTGGAGTGACGTTAATATCTCCACCACCGCATCATGACATTTATTCTATCGAAGATTTAGCTCAGCTCATTTTCGACCTGAAACAAGTGAACCCTGA
>CAJQKX010000751.1 GCA_905479025.1 uncultured Paraglaciecola sp. | reverse complement strand
TTAAAAAAAGCGTTCTCAATAATTGCATTTACTTCTTTGATGCTCACAGTGAGCATTTACGTTGGGTATTCTATGTTTCACCACTATAAGTTCGATCACTGCGTGTCTTTGAAAGCTGCATCTGGAGATGAATTCCAGCTTCAACATTACCCAGAGAAGCATAAGCTCGAATGTCTTGAAATGGTGAATTAGTCTGTAATATTCGCAACTGCATTCAATGCCGAAGCTTCAAAATTATCCCCCTTTGAAAAAACTATAGAGCAACTCTATGACCCTCTCTGTCAGACTACCTGTCGCGCTCATAATTTAATCAATTAAATTATGTAGAGAGCGTGAGATCACAATGAAACAATATTCATTAGAAAGAAAAGAGGCTGCACTTAAGAAAATGATGCCGCCCAATAACATGTCGATTAATCAGTTATCTTTAGATATGGGGATTACTGAGTCAACCTTGTACAATTGGCGCAAACAAGCCACTAATAAGGGGCAGCTAGTGCCTGGTGAAGGAAATAATGCTGAACAATGGTCTTCAGCTAATAAATTTGCAGTGGTATTAGAGACTGCGTCTTTGAATGAAGCTGAGTTAGCCCAATATTGTCGTAAAAAGGGACTCTATAGCGAACAAATTGCGATGTGAAAAAGCGCTTG
This sequence comes from uncultured Paraglaciecola sp., assembly GCA_905479025.1. Next base: position 2,503 of record CAJQKX010000751.1, on the reverse strand, counting down.
TGTTGATGCTAATGCCAATGTAAAAGAGCATGAAAAATTAGCTAAGGTCGAAGCAAGAAAAGATAAAAATCAAATCTCATCATTAGAAAAAGAATTACGTAGGAAAGACAAAGCGCTGGCTGAAACTGCAGCCTTGTTGGTATTAAGAAAAAAAGCAAATGCGATCTGGGGGGAAGCCGAGGACGAATGATCCTTGACTCAGATCGCTTGTGCGCCGTCGATTTAATTAGTGAAGCAGTCTTGGCTGGTGCAGCCAAATTTAAAGCCTGCATTGAACTTGAAATAAGTGTGCGAACCTATCAGCGCTGGGTTGCCTGTGGCGGTATCAGAACGGATGGAAGGCCTCAGGCCATTCATCCAGAGCCTAAGAATAAACTGTCACCGGCAGAGCGAGTGCATGTACTTGAGACAGTTAATAGTAGTGAATTTAAGAGTATACCGCCGAGCCAAATCATTCCAGCCTTGGCTGATGAGGGTATTTATATTGCGTCTGAGTTGACATGTTATCGCATTCTTCATACCGAAAAATTGCAAAACAAGCGGGGGCGTAGTCAAGTCAATGGAGCAAAACAACCGACTATCCATACTGCCAATGGGCCAAATCAGGTGTGGTGTTGGGACATTACCTGGTTACCCGGCCCTGCTAAAGGGATCTATTATTACCTATATTTAATACTGGATATATACAGTCGAAAGATCGTTGGATGGGAGATCCATGAAGATGAATCAGCGCAAAATGCAGCGAAATTGATCCGAAAAGCGCATTTACGAGAAGAGGTTCAAGACAAACCACTTGTGCTTCATTCGGATAATGGCAGCCCAATGAAAGGCTCGTCAATGCTTGAAGCGTTATACCAATTAGGCGTTGCCACGTCTTTTAGTCGTCCACGTGTTAGCAATGATAATGCGTATGCAGAGTCTATATTCAAAACATGCAAATACCGGCCTGACTATCCTTACAAGGGGTTTGAAAGCATAGAAAAAGCACGAGACTGGGTGTTGAAGTTTAGCCATTGGTACAATTTCAATCATAAACACAGTGGTATCAAGTTCATTACACCACATCAACGGCATTCTGGACTGGCAGACAGGTTATTGGACAATAGAAAAGCAGTTTAGCAACGTGCAAAAGAACGAAACCCTAACCGTTGGCGAGGTGATATTCGTAACTGGGATCTACCTGAAGAAGTACACTTAAATCCGGCACGAAATAGCGTTAAAGTTGAAGGTGTAAAGTAATGTGATCGCGACAACTAGTTTGACAAACTCCGTTGTGATGATTCATAGTTCAATTTCCTGTTAGGTTAGCTATACGGCATCTTTTTATGCTTGGCATATAGATAAACAGCACTAGGAGGGTTGAATTAACAATTGGTGTGGAATATTTTTAATATTCGATTGGAAGCCCAAATAATAAAGGTTCGAATGGCGCTGCCTGCTGGCCCTTTAATAATTTTCTAAAGAATTTCATGGCGGCTTTTTTGTTCCTATTTTCATGAACAAAAATGTCCAGCTCGTTGCCATTTTGATCGACTGATCTTCCCCCAATTTTATAGACACTTAGCTTGCCTGTGAATACATGATTTCATATATATCTGGAGACACATGGCCAAGATGGCTATGCAGTCGAGTTCGATTGTAAAACACTTCTATGTAATCAAACAAATCTGCTTTGGCTTCACTTCGGGTTGCGTACACTTTTCGCTTTACACGTTCAGTCTTAATAGAGTGAAAAAAGCTTTCTGCCACAGCGTTATCTAGACAATGTCCTCGTCTGCTCATACTCGGAGTCAGATTATGCGCTTTTAGGAAATCTCGATAATCACCGCTTGCATATTGGCTCCCTTGATCGCTATGAACAATTACCTGTGTTGCTTTGGGTCGTCGCCATACTGCCATGAGCAGCGCTTTAATCACAATATCCGATGTCATAGTCGGCTGCATTGACCAACCAATCACTTTGCGTGAGAACAAGTCCAATACGACAGCCAGATACAACCATCCCTCATAAGTCTTGATGTAAGTAATATCTCCAACCCAAGCGGTATCAGGCTCGCACACAACAAATTGCTGCTGTAGATGGTTATCTGCTGCAATATGAGGCGTAGAAGGCTTAAAGTAACGCCGTTTATAACCAATATTAGCTCTGAGATTGCCTTGCTTCATCGGGTCTGTTATGAATAATTATTCTTTTTTCAGTCTTGTTGAACGGTCGGGTTTTAGTCTTGTCTATTTTCAAAACCAAAAGATTGAGAGAACTAAACAGAGTGTTATTGTACTCAAGAAATAGTTAAATATAAGTTTGCGGACACCAGTATTTTGCGTAGAATTTGGTATCTTTAGATGATGATCAGTGAAAAGAGTATTATTAAACGATGAACTCACCATTATTTTTTGTTCATATCCCAAAATCAGCAGGCACAAGCTTTAGAAATGCCTTTGAGCAACAATTTGGTCTTAATCGGGTAATGCGAGACTATTCACCTAAGGCACCGGAAACCTC
>CAJQKX010000750.1 GCA_905479025.1 uncultured Paraglaciecola sp. | reverse complement strand
TCTAATAGTCCTAATAATATCGCCTTCATTAACTTGCATATGATAGATGTCATATAGCAACTTAAAATTAGGTGAGTCCAACTCTTGGCACAAAGCCACTCCCCAATCTGAGGAATCAGCCATGTAATCTGGATGATCAATTTTGCTATTAAATAACTCCATTTGTATCACTACGCCTTTTTGTTGAGCGAGGGGTAATATCCGTTTAAGACCCATTACCGCATTTTTAAGTCCCACTTCTTTTGCCATGCCTCTGGCATTTCCACTAAAACAAACTAAATTTGTATATCCAGCCTTGGCAACCAGATCAATATGCTGGGTGTAGCGTTCGACTAATTCGTCATGAAACTGCGGATGGATCCAGCCATCAACTAAATTTATTTCTGCACCGTTACACATAGACGAATCGATGCCATAACGTTTAAGCATTGGCCAGTCTTTAGGCCCAACTAAATCAATCGCTGAAAAACCTATTGTATTCACCGCCTTACATAAATCTTCGATTGACAAATCACCATATGTCCAGCGTGCAACAGAATGATTGATATGACCTTTAAGTAATAATAATTTGGACTCATATGCTCTGCCACTAAAACTAAGAGCGACATTAGAGCCCAGAGCTGCACCAGTTAAAGCGATACCTTTAAGCAGATTTCGACGTGGATTATTCATTAATGGTCACCTTCTTTTATTTGATGCCAGTAATAATATGGCAAATATAACAGGCATAAACCTGGCCGAAAACAAGTGAATTTTGAGCTGGATAATAAAGTACAGAAGATTAGAAAAACTTTATAAATTTTTAAGTGCGGGCACCCAGCCTTCAACGTGAATTTTATGAATTATTATGAAGCATAATTCCAACCAATGTTAACAAAGAGTTAATAACTTTATCGAAAATTAACATGCTTAAGGTACACAAAGATCGGTTTTTAATGCAACAAATTCGGCGTTTCAACGTGTATTTTAAAAATTTAAAAATTTAAAAATCTAAAAAACTGAATATCGAAAACGATTTGACCTAAAATATTACTGAGCAGATTGTTTAGCTTATATTTTTACTTAAAAATAATGCTTAAAATAGAGATTTGCCTTTGTCTCTTTTAGATAGGTAAGACAGTTAGGTACTATTTATTCAGGCAGGTCTGTAAGCTAGAGGTTAAATGTTGCCCAAAGGCACTGACGGTTGCATAAAGTTTTCCCACATTTCGAATATAAATACTATTAACAAACCAAACATACAATACTCTCCCAAGCCTTGATCTATAAAGCTAAATTAAATATAACGCTTGTGCTCAGCCAAATACCCTAAGATTAGAAACACCAGAATAACAGTCAATCCCCGATGCAAATAAGGAACCCATAATATAAGCTGTTTTACATATGACGTGGCAAATACGACTCACAACCCGTATCCAAAAACACAGAATCAGTATAAATATTAAGGTGCGAATAACAAAATGGTAAGGACTGATCATACGTTTAATATGTGTATTTAAAAACATCCCCATACACCACTAAAATAGTGGTCAAAATCGTTAAGGAAATTTCATTATAATAGGGTTGTGTCTATTGGCTAATCTGAGTTAACACCGACAGGGCCAGTGCATCTAGATAATCCCTCCTAGCTCAACGAACATATCTATCATTTCTTGCTCATTCAGTACCTTAACACCTAATGCTTCGGCTTTTGCCAATTTAGAACCCGCTTTTTCTCCTGCCACAACACAGCTAGTTTTAGCAGACACGCTGCCCGCTACTTTTGCACCCAAGGATTGAAGCATGGCCTTAGCTGCGTTTCTGTCCATTTTTTCTAAAGTACCTGTCAGTACAAATGTTTGTCCTGAAAGCGGTAAAAAGTCCACCTCGATTTTTTCAATTTTAGGCCAGTGTATGCCTGACGCTAATAACTCATCAACCACTTGAACATTATGATCTTCTGCAAAAAAATTGACTAAATGTTGAGCTACTATCGCACCTACATCACTCACTTCTTGCAAACTGTCTATATTGGCTTGTTTAATGGCTTCCAACTCACAGTAATGTGCTGCTAGATTAGCTGCAGTCGCTTCGCCAACCTCTCGAATACCTAACGAATATATAAACTTAGCAAGAGTGGTTTGCTTACACTTTTCAAGTGACCTAATAAGGTTGGCCGCCGATTTTTCTCCCATACGTTCTAAGTTCGAAATTTGCATAAACTCTAATTTGAAAAAATCAGCTGGGGTTTTAACTAATTTTTGGTCGACTAATTGCTCGATTATCTTGTCACCTAAGCCATCAATATCAAACGCTTTGCGCGAGGCGAAATGTTTCATTGACTCTTTAAGCTGGGCAGCACAATATAATCCGCCAGTACATCTGGCTACCACTTCACCTTCGAGTTTTTCGATAGCAGAATCACAAACTGGACACATTTTTGGAAACACAATGTTTCGTGCATCTTCAGGGCGTTTATCAACAATCACCGAGACGACTTGAGGGATTACATCCCCTGCCCGCCTTATAATCACGGTATCGCCAACTTTTAAACCAAGGCGTTTAATTTCGTCAGCATTATGTAAAGTAGCATTAGACACGGTCACCCCGCCAACAGATACTGGCTCTAGTCTTGCGACAGGTGTAATGGCCCCTGTTCTTCCAACCTGGAACTCCACGTCTTGCACCACAGTCATTTCTTCTTGAGCAGGGAATTTATGAGCAATGGCCCATCGTGGAGCTCTGGCTACAAAGCCAAGCTTTTGCTGTAATTCAATGTTGTCGGCTTTAAAAACAACACCGTCAATATCGTAATTAAGTGAGTCACGAATATCACCTAGATGCTGATAATAATCCAAACACGCTTGTGCCCCTTGAGCGACTTGTAATTCCTTGCTTAAAGGTAAGCCCCAATCGCTGAGTTGCTTTAATCTTGCTGAGTGGCTATCAGCTAAAGGATATTGTTCGTTTTCAACTAAACCTAAAGAATAACTAAAAAATAATAACGGGCGCTTAGCAGTAATACGAGAGTCTAATTGGCGTAAGCTTCCAGCAGCAGCATTGCGAGGGTTGGCGAAGACTTTCTTATCTTGCTCTACCTGAGTTTTGTTTAACTTCACAAAGCCGTCTCTGGTCATGATCACTTCGCCGCGCACTTCCAAACGCTGGGGATAGTTAACACCACGCAAGGATAATGGAATATTACGAATAGTACGCACGTTGGCAGTAATATTTTCACCCACACGGCCATCACCACGAGTCGCTCCGCGAACTAATATACCGTGTTCATATAACAAACTGACAGCTAATCCGTCTAACTTGGGTTCACAGCTGTAACTAATTTCAGCATCGTTTTTGAGCCTGTCTTGCATACGCTTTTCAAAGGCTAAAAATGACTCTTTATCAAAGGCGTTATCCAAAGACAGCATTGGCAATTCATGTGTCACCTGTTCAAATTCAGGTAATGGCATGTCTCCGACTTTTTGGCTTGGTGAATCACCTGTCAACAATTCTGGATATTTTAGTTCGATTGCTTGTAACGCTTTCATCTGCCTGTCGTATTCGGAATCAGGCACACTAGGGTTGTCTAACACGTAATATTGATAGTTATATTCTGAGATAATGATTTTAAGTGAAGCGAGATGCTTAATAATATCTTGCGAGGCTGCCATAAAAGCATTCCAGTAAAAAATAAGTGATATTTACCCTAAAATTAATCCAAAGGTAAAAAAATAATAGTGTGGTATGGGTCAGTCTCTTAATAGGCGTTGACGTTCGAATTCTCGAATTTTTTCCACATATTGCTGCAAGCTTTGATTTGTTAATAAGGTGCGCTTGCCATCATATATTTGTGTTGAAAACTCTTCAGCAATTTTGCGTGCAGCATTATGCATCATGTTAAATACTTGATGAGGCTCACCTTCAGTCGGTAAGATCATAAATAACGAAATGCCGTGAGTGGTAAAGTTTTCTAAGTTATCTATATCGAAATTACCTGGCTTAAACATGTTGGCTAGGCTAAACAATACCGGTCCTTTGCCATTTGAGTTCACATGGCGGTGAAAAATATC
>CAJQKX010000749.1 GCA_905479025.1 uncultured Paraglaciecola sp. | reverse complement strand
TGGATGGATCTCTCTGAGAATTATCAGCGGCGATCCGATCCTTCGGTGGTCCTGGCCGCTATGCGGGCGCATTTCGACACGTAATTTACCTGTGTTCCTGCCTAAGATTGCGCTGCAGTGGGTGTAGCGCCATTTACCCCTAATGATGTGAATATCTTAAAGAGATCGTCGGAACAAGAGTAAAAGTCAGAGGAAGATTCGTAAGGGGTTTCTGTTACCAAGAATTAATCAGCGCCTTTCAACCGAACCCATTCCGAAGCTCGGCTTAGCTCTTGACTAACACGAATTCAGGCAGTCGAAGATTCATAATAAGGTTCTCCAACCGAATACCTAACTGAGACCGAACCGATTGCGCTGATTGATCCTTACAGGACCAAATCGGGCGTTGAGGTTGTAAAAGCTCTTTGGTGAGTTATTTAAAAAATGCCGAGAGGCAGTCTCCAAGTTAACTCAGAGCCTGATAGAGGGATATGGAGGAAGGCGTCTCATGCTTATACCTCATAACTCGAAAAGGGTTCCCAAACCGAAGCATGACGACCGGTCCTAAGATTTTATTCTTACCAAGATTGATATTTGGCGGAGGCTGCACAGGGATTGTCGGAAAATGCCAAGCGTAATTATCGGTGCGGCTACAAACTGATGATGTGAATCAAATAAAAGGATGGAGGTGCGTATGGGTATCCCGTTAATAGCATCGATCAGAAGCCGTAAGTCGTTCTTACATTCAAGTTCATTCGCCCTGCTTTTTCTTTTTCTCGGCACTGACACGAGCACTGCGCAAATTTCTGAGTATCAGGAGTGCTCTGGCGGCCTGGATCTTGAGTCGTTTGACGAAAACCTCACTGCACAAGAGCGAATTGCAGTGATGGATGCACAGTTCGACGTAGAAATTTCCGATACAGAACGGTGTGATACGTCAAGTGTTGGCGGTGGCGGTGGCGGTGGCGGAGCAGTAGCTGCTGGGGGAGTTGGCGGCAGTGCTGCGGCGTCGAGCCAGTCGGCTGGTAACTCTCAAGCGAGTCCAAACTTACTCGAAAGTGGTGGTCGCTCGGTTGCAGTTTCCAGTGATTTAACGCCGAACTCCACCATGGAGCAGGCAAAGAGTGGGGCACTCGGTCCGGAAGGTTCGGGCAGTAACGGCAAAAGTCATGAGGCTTTAGCGAGCGCTGACAATAAAACAGCACTTGCAGAAAGCATCCTAGAAAAGGCCGAAGAAGAGGAAGACCCAATTATCAAAGCGGCGCTTATGAAGCGCTACAAGGAGCTTACACAATGATTTATGCCCTGAATTTAATAAAGGCAAGACTGTGTGGAAATCTACATGTCATGGTCATCTTATCCATAGTCTTGTCGGGCTGCGCCAGCACAGGAGGTGCGGGAGGTAGTATAGGTGCTTCTTCAGTTGGTCCGAAACAAATTGAAGCAAGCGAAGTCATGGCACACGCGGGTCCTGCGATCTCTAAGCCATTCATGGTTGTACCAATTTTTGACCCCAACATACCAGAAGATAAAGCCCGCATTGAGAAGCTGTCAATTTGGCCCGAAGTGCGGCGTACAGAGGCCGTGCGGGGTGCTATAACTTTGACGAATAAGCTTGCAGATACCAATTTTTTTGACGGTGTTCGAGTTACACCAGATAGCGATGCGAGTGCACACCTGTACACGCTCGGAAAGATCAAAAAGTCTAATGGGCGAGAGCTCGATGTGGACATAGAAGTTATTGGTATCGATGGTAAGAGAGTGTTTGAGAAAAATTACAACTTCACTGTTGATGAATATGACCTTGATGACCCTCGCAAAGGTAAGAATTCAGATTTATATGAAAGCTTTTACGTAGAGATTGCTGCGGATATTGCAGCCAAACTTCAAAAAGCCAAACAGAAGGATTTAGATGAGCTGGCAAAAGTTGAGGAGTTACGCTACGCCGACTTTTTTGAGCCAAATTTTTCAGCACAGTTCACCACTGAAAACTGGCGTGGCGATATGGTGATTACTTCCTACCCAAGTACTGAAGATCCCATGATGCGACGTATTTCCTCGCTCAAAGTTCAGGATCAGATGTTCGTTGACAATTTACAAACTGATTACCAAGACTTTTATGATGCATCGAATGATGCGTACGCGACCTGGCAGCGCGCTGCTTACACTGAAACCAAGGCAGCTAGTGAAGCTAAGACTAAGGCAGCGGTTAAAGGGATAGTGGGACTCCTTGCGGTGGCAGGCGCTGTGGCTGCCGGCAATAACGCTGGTTATACCGACTATGGGACTCAGATCGGTGCTGTTGTGTTGGCTGCGGGAGGTGTAGCTGCCATTAGAGGAGCCATGGGCGATTCCAAGCAGGCTAAGGCACATAAGGAAACGCTGTCTGAACTAGGCAAGAGTTTGAACTCTGAAATCGCACCTAGAGTGATGGAGCTTGAAGATACGGAGATAGAGCTGAAAGGTAGCGCGCAGGAACAATATGCAAGCTGGCGTATGGCTCTTCGCAAAGTGTACGAGCAGGAGCAAGTTCCTGACGTCGCTCTCTGAGAAACAGAAGTCAAACTGATGAGAGGTATTGACTCTTGAGTGTTCCGTCTAATGTTGCCTTGAGCATGGCAGTTCTGCAAAACCGCAAACGAACGCAGGTTATCATCGCTATGATTGCGCTGGTGGCCTTAGTCTCGGTGGGGAGCTTGCTATTCGTCTACGCCCCTATTACTCCTCTCTCGGAAACCATACCGGCAGACGCTCCTAATAAAGGGTCGCCTTTATCCCCACCGACGCTAGCAGAGAAAGAGTTTTTGCAGGGTGGAAAACCTGGTCAGACGCAAACAAGCCAATATGGTGAGCTCATTGCAATACTAGACCTACTAGAGAACGATAGGGTATACGCGGATTTAGTAAGAGAGATACGCTTAGCGCTTCGAAATAATCAACAGCCGACAGGTCAACAGCTGCAGCAACTGAATGTGGCTTTAGCTGGCAAGGTTGTTCAGCTCAATGTAGCGCTGACACAGGCCATCTCTGTGGGCAATGTCGACTTACTATCAAAATTGGCGGCTTCAAATTTTTTCCAGCAGTATGCGGTTTATAAGCTCTTTGCTTGGAGTTGGCTCTCTACTTCTGCTTTCGAGAAATACAAGGCAGCCGCGAGTGCACTGACAATAGCGGAAGAGGCAGGTGACGACAGCGGCGTTGTTGGGTCACTCAAGTCCATTCGTGAGATTACCGGCTATCAGGGTTATAACGACAGAATAAGCTCCCTTAATGAATTGCTCGCCTCTCAGTACGAGGAGGACGTTAAGTCAAGGATGCTTTCTTCGATGGCGGCTGGCGACCACGATAAAGTGCTCTCAGTAGCAAGGGAAAATTCTGACTTGGTCTCAAGGGACCTCGCGTTGACGGACCTTCTTCAACAATCGATTGCTGCCAAAACAAAGGCATCCCGCGATGAGTCATTTTTTACTGCCCTAGCGCAGGCTGAAAGTGATGACTGGGAGGCTGCAATAGGAACTGCCAAGAGCATACCTGCCGAGCTTCGTTTTAAAGATATAGATGAGATTATCGAAACTGGTGAAAGGATAGTAAACGCTAAGAGTGTATTGCAGTCGCTAGCATTAAAGCCAGAACGCCTAACGGATAGTAATGTAGAGCGCTATGCGCGCAAAAAGATTGAAAGTGTCGCGAATATTAAGGCTCTAAGCTCATCACTAGCTCAGGCTGTTCTTATATTGTCTGACCTCTTGGCAGCTGCCTCTGAGACAGTCACCGTAAATATTATTTCGGACAACCGAGCGACCATATTGATTCCAAGGCTAGGATTCATAGAGCCGACTTTCCAGAAATCACTTAACCTGACTCGGTCAGAGTACAAGTTCATAGTTCGGTGTAAGGGTAAGCAAGATATTTTCAAGTATCTTGATCTTAGAGGCGTTTCAGCGATAGACGCTCAGAGCATGAGGTTAACTTGTGAAAGCTGACTTATTAAGCCAAATTGAAGTGGCGCAACGTAGGCGCAGACTACAGATCATAGCTACGGTTGTTGCAATATTGATCATAGCTGCGGTTGCAATTGCTGCCTTTTCTACAAAGGTCTATCGAGTGGAAAGCTTTCCAAAGATGGCCCCTGCAGAAAATGCCCATTCTAAACTACTGGCTGGGTCTGGCATAAAGATTGGTAATCGTTTTTTTCTCTT
>CAJQKX010000748.1 GCA_905479025.1 uncultured Paraglaciecola sp. | reverse complement strand
CGCAAACACATCTAACTCAACTAATCGTCGAACGACAATGGTCTCACAGTTAGCAAGTTGTGCTCGATTTGGATAAAAATTTTGGGCTTTCATGCCATCGATTAAATAAGAAACATCCAAAAAAACCACTTCAAAACCATTTTGATTTAGATAATCTATTCCAAGAGATTTTGAGTGGTGTTCAAGCGCCGGTATCCTAGAGAGAAAAACAATCCGTTTAACCATTTTTAAATTGAAAACCCATCATCAATAATCATATTTTGTCCATTGATATATTGAGAAGTATCCGATAGTAAAAACACTAATACACCTATTAAATCCTGAGGATCAAGCATGCCTTTGATACCGCAATGACTGTTGTATTTTTCTAAAAAATCATCTGGTTGGTGATCTAATATACCGCCGGGGGATATTGAATTACAGCGCACTCCGTCAGTCTTAAAGTATTGCGCAAAAAAACGTGTGACCTGTATAACAGCCGATTTAATCGCAGCGTACTCAACTGGCATCGTAATTGACGTATCGGCATAAATGTCAAACCTGGGAGCGAGTGTTCCATATATGGATGCTATGTTCACTATATTACCTCCATTATGTTCACGAAAATAAAGTGCAAATTTCTGAGCTACAAGAAAGTACCCTCCCAAGTGCATACTTACATTTTCACAAAAGTCTGCATAGGTGACATCTTCTAATCTACGGCCATAATTTTTATTACGTGGGTAAGCGTTATTAACCACTGCATCTATCCGACCATAGCGTTCATTAAGTGATGTAATTAAATTGTTTACTGAAACACTATCGGTAATGTTAAGGACTTCAGCTTCGGCATCACCACCATTAGCTCGAATTTTTTCAGCAACAGCTGTGGCAGCGACCATATCAAGATCTGCTATGATGGCAGTGCCTCCTTGTTCTGCTATAGCAGAACAAAAGGAGCTACCTAGCAGTCCTGCACCGCCAGCTACAACAACAATTTTGTTGCTCAACATGTTTTTACTCATGTCTTTGGTAATAGGTAGTAATAGAAAATTAAGATCATCTAAGATTAGTTTAACCTTTGAAAAGTGGAGTGGCTAGCTGGGCCTCTCAAGTAACTCGTGACATTGTCTTTACTTCGAATGATCGAAGACAGCTTGCATATCACTTTATCGAGAGATACGAAAAAGTCATCTATATCCTTATCGGAATGTGCAATGCTGGGGTAGAAGAGATTTCCAGTTAAAAAATTCTCAGAAAGCATTTCTTGAGTAATAAACGTCTTGATTGCTTGTGACTCCGGATGTTGCACATTGAAAGAGACCAGAGCATCCATCCCACTAACATTTAAATTCAGATTATATTTTTGGAATAAAGGTTTAATTCTGGATTTAAAATCAGCGCCTTTTTTAGAAATTACTTCCCAAGACTTTGTTCTCTCCATTTCTTTTAGTGAGGCCAACGCCGCTACAAAACCTAGCCTTTCAGTAAAGAATGTAGAACTGATAAAAGTAGACTGTGATGCATTCATCACAGTCTCCGTACCAAGGACTGACGTTATAGCGTATCCATTACCTAGCGCTTTACCCAACACTGTTAAGTCAGGTGAAATACCATAATTTAAATGTAAACCGCCAAAGGCTTCTCTAAATCCACTAGTGCATTCGTCAAAAATAAGCAGGCAACTATATTTATCAGCCAGCCCTCGTATATCTTTTAAATAATTTAATGATGGAGTTCTCGATCTCATCACCTCCATTTTTATTGCCGCCACGTCACCATCTGCAAGCACGGCCTCTAACGCATTCAGGTCACCATCATTAAACGGCACTGAAGTGGAACCTAGCTCTTTAGGCACACCAACTGGAGATAAACCAGACAACAACTGTTTATCGAGGTTTTTACTGTCTTCAAGGTTTGCTGAAAGATACCAGTCGTGCCAACCATGGTAGCCACAGAAAGCGATCTTACTTTTACCAGTGTAAGCCCGCGCAATCCTGACAGCGATCGAATTTGCCTCTCCTCCGGTCCTAGCAAATCGAGCCATTCCCGCCCAAGAATGCAGTGCTATCAGACGCTCCGCGAGATATACTTCTTCTGGTGGGTTTAATGTCGACATATTCCCTTTTGTAATACAGTCCTTAACCGCCGCATCCACATTCTCATTGCCATATCCTAGCGTATTAGTGCCAACGCCAAAATGGCTAAAATCACGATACTCTTTGCCCTCAATATCTGTCACCACGATGCCTTTAGCTGTATCGAAAAAAGTGGGCCATTGATCTGGAGCGAACATTTCTCTTCTCTTTGACAATAAAGAATTCCCTCCAGGGATATGCTTTTTAGCCCTAAGATAAAGCTCCTCAATTGAACTATTCTCAACTTTTTTATTTTTATTACTCATGAACAGCCTCGAACCTCTCTTTTTTTAAAACTCCTTGAATTTTAGCCTGCATTAACGCCTCTGCCGAAATAAAATCAGAAAGTTCATCAATCTCAATCGCCTTATATCTATCAACAACCCACGGCAATGTATCAGTATGGTAAAAACCACGACGTTCTATCAATGCCTTGACACTACTAACGTAAATAGAACCCTCTAAATAATAATAATCGTCTTTAAGATCTTGACGCCTCAATC
>CAJQKX010000747.1 GCA_905479025.1 uncultured Paraglaciecola sp. | reverse complement strand
CGTAAAAAATCTGTTTGCCCCTGCGCTCAGAGGCGACTACTCTAGCGGCACGCAGCAGGCGCAAGTGGTGGCTAACCAGTGACTGAGAAAGCTCTAACTGTTCGGCAATTTCTGTCACACTAATTGGGTCGTGTAAGCAGGACAAAATGATGCGTAATCGACTGGGATCACCCATAAGTCGAAACATATCAGCAAGTTGCGCAATGTCGCCGTCGGAATTCACGCGAATATCCTGATGTTTAGAATCTTTCATAATCTACCAACATATAAACACATATTCATATGTTTGCATGAAGTGCGGGATAAGTCAACCAATAGGGATATTTCAAAGGGCGCGTCAACGATATTGCCCTTCTCACTTCTCACTTTTTTCAATCCATTTAACTTGTTTATTTAAGCCCCCCCCTTCACTTTTATTGCCAATCATCTTTTACCAAATTATTTCCCTACTTCAGTTATCGATCACACTTGATCGCGCCTTCCTCTCAACCAGTCATTAGCACGAGAAACATTCCCTAATCTGCAACCCCTATGCGGTTCGCCATTGCATTTCGACCAAAGGTGCAGCCATAACCTCTCGCGCACGACAGCGGCCTCAAGAAAGGTCGCAACAGGTGCGACCTCCAACAAGGAGGTAACAATGAAATTAATTACAAGATATGAACTGACAACAAACACTGAAGCAGAGCTTTATACTCTATTAAGAGAAGTCTTTAACGTGCTTGCCAGAAGTGAGGTGAATAGCCATGAGCGAAGAAACGCACTGGCATCTATTGAAAATATTCACAGAGAGTTTTCATCAAGAGTTATATTTTCTTTACCTCCCTTGCCGTGAATTTCTCATACTGATCTGTTACTCATTTTTAAGAAATACGAGGCTGCTTATCTTTGGGTTACTTCCCGTTTTAAAATCAACAAACAATGTGTACTTATAGCCTAGCTGCTCTCTAAAAGCCTTTAATTTAGACTCATCCTTAAATCTATTCTCAGTGTTACTGACTTTTTTTACTTCCACGGCCAAGAGATTGTGATTTGTCTTCCTCTTATGAATTATTATATCTGGTATAACATTTCGCTCTTCAATATTGCCACTTTCTGATAACGCGTATTTTAATTTTTTAACGGAAGAAAGGTCGCGATTATATTCGCAATCCACATTCCATCCTCTCGAAAACAATTCCATTTTTTTACTCAAGCTACTTGATATTGCCTGCTCGCTAACATCAACTTCCAGTAGTTCCTTTTCATCAATGATAAATTGATCTAATAATTCACGAACATCAATATCGAGTTCCTCTATTTTCATTAACGTCCCCAGTGCTCCTTCTCATAGACACTCTGATCGCCACGACCAAGTGGCTGGGATGAACACCCAGAGCGAATAAAGAAGTCTTCTTGCCCTTCATATTTAGTAAATACGGGCTTACTGCTCTTGGCGACTTTAATGCGGCATATTTGATGATCATCATATTCTGGAAACGTTATTTTGATATGGGATGACAATGCCCCACCTATATATTTTTTTATTAACTCGATAAGATGCAACTCAAAACCATCTAAATTTTTTTTACTTAGCGTTTCGATATCTTTTTCCAAGCCCAATCCATTCTGCTTGTCGTCCACACCTATAAATAGGTTACCGCCCTCACTATTCAAAAAAGCTGCGATAGTTTTTGCGATAACGTATTCAAGTTTTTTATTAACCACTTCTGTTCTGATGTCATAACGGAGCGTAGATTTAAACTCTATCAAATCGCTCTCACCAGCATTTATAAGCTCTTCTATCTCCTCATTGGGTGGCTCCGTGTGAGTTAGCTCAATACGTGATTTAAGTTCGTTATATATTGCTTTTCCACGAGATTGCAAAAACAAATCATAATCGTCACTTTCTATACCAAAACCTTCCGTATCGATGAAATGTGAACGAAGTGCCCTATTTATTGCAGGATTTTCATCTTTAAATTCGTCAATATAATTTGACGGCGCTTTTGCACCAATTTTTCGTTTATTTAAATGATCACTAACAAAGGTGATGTTGACTAGACTGTTCGCATTCAATGGTGTTTTGTTTTTCAAATAGGCTTTAGGAAAAAAATGGTGATAATTCTTACTGCTTGCAACTTTTAACCAAGAATTATCAAGAATAACTTTTCCGTTATCTTGAAAGTCTTTAGGCTCTTGATATGCAAGCAGGCACAAAACAGCTTTGCAATAACTATTCCCTGCACTAAAGTTTGTATCTATCAGAGTCTGTGGCGAATCCAAATCAACCTTAATCTCACTGTAATCTGGTCGATCTCCTTTCAGTATGGAATCAATGCGCTTAATATCTTGCGCCAATCTAGATTCAGTTGAGCTGGAATACCGAAAAGATAATGACATGCGCCAGAAAAACTCTTCTAAATATTTTCTCTGATCAGCATCAGGCTTATCCTTTTTGTAATAAAAGAAATACGCAAACGGAACTAACAATGAATCGTAAGGCAATAGTTGAGAAACTGGTATGCGATACGTAGTTCTAAAGTAATCAATGCTGTCTTTAATCGCAGAGATGCCCAAATCCCAATTTTCGATTATTACCTGCTTATCTAAGGATAAGATTGTTTTCCTTTTACATTCCTTAGTACGACTCAACACTAAAGCAAGTAAACTTAATATCACTGTACTTGAGACACCATCATATTTTATTTCCCTTAGCTCCTTAATTACGCCAGTCCATTTCACCTGCATATCAAACTTTTGTTGTTCGTCATATGTTTTTGCAGACATTATCTCAAACAACGTTAGGGTTTGACCGCCCGTATTGATACGTGTAAATACCTCAATAGCAGAATCTATATCCTCTTTTCTCAGAACAACGGTTGAAAACTCATATGTTTTAAAAGCAGTTGAATAAGAGTTAATCGTCTCCAATTCATCCTCACTAAACCTATCTGAAAGCTCTTTAGCCTTGCTGTAGCTAAAACTCAAAACATCATGTAGTGACAAATATTTCTCACCTATCGGCTCTGCGGTAATTACCTGCTCATCATTGACTTCTATATCACCATCAAGATTTACATATATATTGCTGTAATCGGTTATTTTCTTTTCACCCACTTTTTGAATTTCTGCTCCGAGATAGGCCGCATACAATGATGTAATACGTTGCTGTCCATCTAGAACATACTGGACTTTTGTTCCTTCAGGCGTATCTGGGATGTCTAAATTCCCAACATTTTTAATATCATTTATACGCTCAGATGTCTGCCATAAAATGAATGTGCCGATTGGATATCCTTTAAGAATGCTGTCTAATAGACCCGCTGTTTTCTCAATACTCCATACAAACTCTCGCTGAAATTTTGGAATTTTTATAATCCCTTTTTGTATTTCTGAAATAAGATCAGAGTATTTCTTTGAATCTGGCTTAGGCTGTTCGAAACTCATTTTATATCCTTCTTGAATATTCACTACCAATCAACTTACAAAACTAAATCACGGGTTTAAAAATATCTTATCCCTGAATTTTCCAATTTTTAGGTTTTTATCCAAAATAAGGGTAAATGCCTTATAGTTCAACACAAATACAGCGCTTCAAAACCACAAAATATTCCTGACTGATAGTTACTAGTAAGCCGCAGAATATGCTTCTGACCAGAAATCAGTTAGCCTATCTTTTGCATCAAATGCAGCTTCCGCTTCATTCAATTTCGAATATGAGCCTAGATTAAAGTGAATAAAATGCTGAGATTTTTCGTGAAGCTCAATACCAACGATTACGTATTCTTCATCGGCGCTTTCAGCCAAGACTAATATCGAGCCAATCTGGCTAAAATGCTTTGCTTTTTTAACGAACAGTTTTGGACAAAACTCCTCTTGATCGCTGTAAGCTAACACCTCACCAGCAAGCAAATTCTTAAAGTAGCCGTCAACTCTATGCAGGGTAATTTGATCAGGGCATGAGGGGAAATAGGCTGAAGCCCTCCACATATACTGAGCGCACCAAGGGGTAAGAGACAAATCTAGCCCCGGTTCACGGGGTAACCCCACCTCTCCCTTAGAAAGCGGTCTATAAATCCTGCTTCCATGAGAACTCGAACGCGCTGTAGTTTTGCTTTTTTCGTATTTTTTGCTCGGAATATTCGCCCAATAAGACATGCGATCCATACAATTTTTAGCTTCCTCGCGCGTGACGGTTTTCATCCACTCAAATCGAGGCTCAAGCTGCATTTCGTTTAAGACAGAGGGGTTTTCAAGGAAAGTTTCAATGCTGCCACAAAAATATTCGATCTTTTTCCGCGTCACAGGATTCTTCAGTGAATTCTCCAAGCGCGTAAGCCATCTTAGGTTTTCAGGTCGATTGTTCCTGCAATTAGTGTCTATGTGATCTACTACATACTGAGGATTGGGCGGGTCTCCATGAAAAGCAGTTGCTACGATTCTATGTACTCTAACACCTGCTATATGTAAGTAAGGATTTGTTGTATTTTCATTCCCGAATGTCCAAGCCTCGTCAAGCTTCCGCTTTCTCTTTCCTTCTCGACACTTCCGAAATACTGCACCATTGTCACGCACAAGATATTCCTCATCTTGGAACGCGGCAGTTATTTCACGATAATATTGATCTAGTAGCTCTTCCATTTACCAACCATAAAATATATGCGGGAAATTATCTATTGCCAGCTATATACCAGCTCCCCTTTTTTGCAACTTATTTTGGAGTTAACCAAGTCAATACAATCTCGACTAACCAGCGTATTGCAGCTACCACATTTGAATTTGGCTTCAAACTCACAAATGTCTAGCCAAAATGACTTAATGTCTGCAAAACTAGGATCAAATCTGGAGTCGTGCGACCCTTTATTGGCAAAAAATGTAGAACCCATCAACCGATCAAATATTGGCTCTTCTACCAGCTCAATACATTTCCTTTTTTTCAATGTGCCTTTTATTGCAGCAAGAAGCTCGGCAGACATTCTGTCTTCATTTTGATCGTTAAAACGAAACTCAACTTTAAC
The DNA here is from genome assembly GCA_905479025.1 of uncultured Paraglaciecola sp. The sequence continues at coordinate 4,790 of CAJQKX010000747.1, read as the reverse complement.
ACCAAGTTCTTTGCATATTGCTTTACATGCATACTCTAGATATCGTCGACAATCATTTGCCAAACCATCAGTGCTAGATTTATCAAGTTTTGACTGTATCCTCTCCAGCAGTGTCGCTGAAGGGTCATCTAGATAAGTACCTCGCAGCTCGTCATACTTAACCTGATTTATCATCCATCCTCTGCCCCTTACTCGGTTTTTAATAATGTCAAACCATCCGCGCTCGTGTGTAAGAAGTATTATTTGGTAATGACTGTATTGTTCTACCAACAAATCTGCAAACCGCTTTCTATGGCCTTCATCAAAACTAGATATTACATCGTCTAGTACGATATATTGATTTCGCTTGTTGAATGCCTCAACCGCTGAAAGAAAAAAAGCTATTCCCAAGCAGTTAATATGAGATTCACTAAGGTATTTGTGTGGCGGGTACACTTCGGACTGATTATGAAAATCAAACTTTATTGTAACTCCAGATAACTCTTCATTCCTCTCTAGTGGTACGAGACATATGTTGCTCACACTCTCATGCGGGTTCAGATACTCATATATTTTGCTTATATTTCCCGAAAATGAATCCAAAAAGTGTTGTAGCGATTCCTTTTGTCGCTCAACAAACTTCTCCGCTAATACTGATAATGTGTCACGCTGGGACTCGTATACTTTACGTTCTTTCTTTAACTTTCTTATTTGAGCGTAAGCCGTTCCGGCGATTTTAATTTTTCCATAGACGTCGGCCTTCGAATCCTTAACCCTCGCCTGTTGTATGCTTTTTGCTTGATCCTGAGCATAGTTTTTTAGTTTTTCAATTGGATCGATAGAGATTCTCAACCTATCCAACTCCAAAAGACCACCCCCGTCAACTACATTCATGTTAGCTTGCCCTTTGAAAGTCGTTACTCGCTTCCTCAAGGCCTCGACATAACTTTTAATTCTTTTATTCGCGTCATTACTGACCAGATTGTTGGTCGCAATTGGTACTAACAGTGCATCAAGCTTGTTAGCCTGCGCAATAACTGCCGATTTTTGACTTGCAAGATTCTGTTGATCCTTCTTGATCTCTTTAAGCTCTCCCAGCCTCAGGTCTATTTCATTAACAAGATCAGTTTGTTTTTTATCTGTTAAACATAACGGACATTGATCATCATCATAATCATCTTGAGAGACAATCTTCCTTCCTGACAATAACAATTGCTCAAGAGTGAGCTTTCTCAACTTATCTACACTGCTGACAATAGCTTCATACTTTACTTTGTATCCTGAGTATTCTTTCTCAAGAAGCTCAATATTTACGGGAACATCAACCAGCTTCTCAACAACTGACAGAAGAAATGTTTCTTGATTAACTGAATCGCTATCGTCGGGAACCTTAATCTCCTTAAGAAGTGGATTAACATCCGTTAGTTTTTCAATAGATTTTTCGAAAGGCTCTACCAGCTCATTTACTACCTTAATAAACTGCGCATCATTCGTAATATTCTGAGCGAACTGCTCTAGTATTTGGCTTTGCTGATTGCTAATTTGCCCTTCGTAGTTTTTTGTTTTTATATCCTTATCTAAGCGGTTGTAAACCTTTTTTAGCGTATTGCGGGTAGAAGTGACCTCTGCATACCCAATTATTTTCGAAAGAGTGTCTAGTTTTTCTTTCTTACTTGATAGAACAAAATCCACCAAATCACGATAGCGCAATATCAAATTTTCTTTCGACGAATCCTCCAAATACTGTTCAAATTCGTCTTCCTTGTTTTCATCTTTAATGCTGAGCCCTTTCTTGTCTAACAAAAGGCTTCGCTTATTGTTTAACCCTTTTTCGCTAAACTCAAAGCTAGTATAGGCATCTTGCTCATCATCAATAAATGTATTTCTCAACGCCTCATACCCTTTTCTGCCGATTTCCTCTCCAACAAGAAAAGCAACCCTGTCATGTATAAACCACTCCAAAACGTCTGCTATAGTGCTCTTTCCAGACCCGTTGTCCCCATAAAGAAGCAACGATCTCTCATCTAAGCTAAGGTCAAACTCATCTCTTACCCCCCTCAATCCAACAATCTCAAGCCTTTTTATTTTCTGCATTCTGAACTTCCTCCCTTAGGTCAGACAAAGCATTGCTAAGATTTTTATCGCTCAATTTATTCTCTTTGTGCAAGGCCATTATTTTTTCAACAATAGATTGATCCAGAGTATCGTCAGCGCTTGCATCCTCGAAAAACTGATCGATAACCTCCCTTCCACTTTTTAATCCTTCCTTCATTTTTCAAAAACCTCCCAACTAATATGCAGATCCCGAACATCGGTTCCATCTTTGGTAAAACCGGATTTATTATTACAAATGGGATAAACACCATATCGTTCAACAAAATCGTTTATGAAGTATGCTTCTAATGACTCAACATTAGAACTCCATACACCTCTGAGGGCTTCTATATTCAGATAAGTGAACATCACTGGATTCACCTTCTTATAACTAACTATCCCAATATTCCCACTAACTCCCTCAAGATGATCCTGAAGTCGTTTGCCTATGCTGTTGGTTCGCTTTTCGCTCATCCCAATATATAAAAGCCTTGACGCTCCAAATGGATAATTAATATTTACATCCTTGTTAAAAATAAAATAGAGACCTATCACTCCTGTCAGTCTTTTAATATTTGAAATATCATAGGGTAAACCCTCATCAAAGTTTATCGTGACTAATTCCAAGTCAACCACCCAATATATCTATCGTTCAAACTATGCATCATTTTTCACCAAAGCAGCGGTTTTGAAATCATAGCTATAGGCGCTTACAGTCCCGTCAGTAATTCTCTCTACCACCTCATCAATTACAGGCAATGGGACAATAAACCATTCTTTCGGCTCTACCGGATGACCAAAGCGATCTTTGATTTCAATATCCAGCCTTGCTGACTCAAAGAACTTATGCAGAAGCTTCTCCAGCTTGTTTCTGTTTATATTAAATAGGTCATAAGTCGCGACGACATCGACATCAGCCAATAGATAGGTGGCCTCTTTACTGGCGTTAGTAATACGGTTTTTCACATCGCCGCCTGTAACGCCGATCTTATGGATCACATCGCGACTTGCTGCGATGGTCGGATGGTCAGATAAGCTGCGTAGCACGTAGATTGTTCCGCTGGCCAAATCTTCATCTTCCACTATGTCATCAAATAGTGGGCCAGCGGATGGTTCAATTATTCTTCGGCCAGCTTCGTCGCGATCCAACGCTCGCTGAAGTGATCTAAGCAGTAAGTCACTCTCGGTCGCATTATCGTAAATAACTCTTAGACGAAAGTCTTGTCCATCAAAACCATGCACACGCTCGTCGCTTACCTCGGCGACAAACACCTTTTGCCCAAACAAAATGAAGAAATCACCCTGACTGATTTTTGCATTCTTAGTTAGGACTTTCGCTTCGCGAGAACCTGTATCAAGCTCTATTTGCACCGACTCAAATAACGGCCTGAACTTTTCGAAGTCGTTACAAGGTGTACGGTTAGCAATTTCTTCAGCAGCGCGAACTTCAGCTCTAGGCTTAACATGCTTTAGCACACTAACATCGTTATCTTGCTGTTCGGGAACGCCCAATGCCTCTAATAGATCTTTATCTGTCTCGTATTCCGCTTTTGGTTCTGAAATAATATTACCGCCACTCAACAGCCCTTGGTGATCTAGCTCTAGCACCAGCTCTCTACACTCTGCCTGACCTGCAATCTGATCGAGACGAGTTGCGTACAGGCGCTCAAAGATATCTTTTTCTTCGCCATGCTCTGGCTTATGGCCGTTCTCAGCAACAAACTTCTGAATCTCTTCAAAGCCAACAATGATGCGTTCTTGTTTAGGTGTTAGCTTGGATTTCTTTTCCTGCTTAACTTCTACACCTAGCTCCGCCAAAAGTTCTTTGTTGGATATTTCGCTAGTATTTTTAGAAGAGGTTTTAGGCATTTCCGTCCTCCGCTACTTTCCGCTGAAGAAAAGCGATGCCTTCAGCCATACGGCGCTCCCAAGGATCGGCAGATGTGATTTCAGGCAAACGACCACGCTCTTTTTTAAACTGCATCGCGCGGAGAGCTAACTCTCTAGCTTCTTCTTCAGTAAGGCTCACTTTTTTAGCATTTATAATTGCAGCGACCTGCTTCAGCCGTTCTTCACCCATCGATTTTGCAAGAATGGCGTAGGCTTCACTGAATGGATTGATATGATCGATAAGATCAATATCCAAATCACGCACATCCATAGCGTATTTTCTAACGCCATCAACGAAAGCCGTGCTCCCAGATGCGAAGCCATCATCGTTATTGGTGATGTCTTTCGCCTGCTGAGTCAGATTCAATGCTGCAATCGCGTGTTGTCGCACTGCTTCTTGATCTTCAGCGTCCAAGTCAGGGTATTTGTCTTTGACTATTTTACCCATCCTCATTTGAGTTAGCTCTTCAGGGACAACCTCTTCCTTGTTGAATATCCCTTGTTCTAATGACGTTTTATCTTGCACGAAGGCGGTTATCACTTCGTTTAAATCTTCTTGGCATATTCGCTGGGCATCTTTGCTCTTGGGTTCAGCCAAACCGTTTATCTCAATTTGAAACTGGCCAGTGGATTCATCGAAGCCGATATTCGTTTTATTAGGGTCATAGCCTCCCTCACCATAGTCAAAGCCATCAACAGCGGTATTATCGGCTTTCTTTGGGGTGAAGTTAAACTTAGGCGCTAGCACTTGCTCCATGAGCAGGCTGGCGGCAATCGCCTTGAGTGTGTCGTTAACTGCATCAATGACCAGCTCTTCATCGGCGTCT
>CAJQKX010000746.1 GCA_905479025.1 uncultured Paraglaciecola sp. | reverse complement strand
CGCCTAGATTTCCTTGTTCATCCAGAGCCATCACAGCAGGTGAAATGCGCATGGCCCATGTTGTTTCTAGGGGTAAAGCTAACTCAGTACTCATGCCAGCCATTTGAGTGAAATCTGGATTAGGCACCTCCACTTCTATTTTGAAGGTGTTGGTACCGGGCTCTGAAACACTGGAGATATAACGAATTTTGCCTTGTAACCTATCACCAGACACCATACGCCCAGTTGCCAATTGCTGTGTTTTCAGCCCTTGTACATTTATCTCTGTTACATTAGCGGTGATCACTAAAGGGTCTAAATCGACTAATATGGCGATATTGTCACCTACTTTAAGAAAGTCGCCCACTTCAACAAATCGTTGATTTATGATGCCATCAAAAGGCGCAATTATTTGCGACTTGAATACAGCTAACTGGTACGACACCCTATCCGCTTTTGCCATCTCTAGATTAGCGGTCGCTTGGGCCAAAGCTGTTTGAGATTGATAACCTTGTGCTTTAAGCGATTCTGCGCCTTTGAGCTCCACTTCACGTTGCCTTAATGTCGCTTTTGCAGATTGCAATCGGCTCACAATATCACTTTTTTCAAGGCTAATAATTTTTTGACCTTTGCTAACACGTTCACCTTCTTGAACATGCACTTCTTCAACTAAACCTTTAACCTCGGAGCGTAACGTGGCGATCCTGTCTGGCTCTGTTCTCCCATATAAATTAATTTCTCGGGTAACCTCATCGGCATTAACATGTTCGACCGTGACTTTAACCAATGGTATTGCAGTCCTTTTGGGGTTATCTGAATCATTTTCGTTTTGTGCTTTCAGCATGCCAGAGGCAACCCATAAACAAAGAGCAATAAATATGATCAAGGCAATCCATGCAGGTTGCTGTTTTAGTTTGTTAATGGTGAACGCCATGATTTATCCGAGAAAATTTAATTGAGCGTAATTTAACTTTTTTTTATAGCAAGATCATGGCGAAAAACATCAATTAGGCAGGAAAATTGTTACTAGATGCTTAGAACGTTAAAACACCCCCCCTAAGTGCTACCAAATCATTAAAATTGCATGCCAAAGACTACTTTTTCCCCTAAATATGCTGGATTCTACCCATTTCTTTATAAATAAAATTTAAAAGAAAGTCTGTCTCAAGTTGTCCTTATTCGGCATCCATTTGCTTACGCAAATAAATATGTGATGTTTAATTGAGGGGGTCTTTTAGCTGTGCTGAGAATTCAACTTTAGATATCAAATGTTGTACTCAGAATAAAAAACCGAGTATGACTACAATCATACTCGGCTCATAAGTTGCTCAATAACAATAAAAAAATAGGTCGATAATAGCAGCGCTGATAGAACAGTCCTGTTACCTATTTTTAAGACTAGTCACTGTGCAAAGCATCGATGGGGTTGAGCTTACTGGCTTTTATAGCTGGGAATACCCCAAACCCGACACCCACCAACATGCAAATACTTAAAGACAATATGATAGCAGTACCAGACCAACTTACCGCCCAACCTGAATAAAACCCGATAATCTCAGATAACACCAACCCAAAGAAAATACCTAGTAATCCCCCCAGAACAGATATAGTAAAACTCTCAGCTATAAATTGTTGCCGAATATCGTCTTGAGTGGCCCCCACAGCACGTAGCAAACCAATTTCTTTTGTCCTTTCCATAACGTTTGCAAGCATAATATTCATTATCCCAATACCGCCAACGAGTAAGGAAATACCGGCAACGCAGGCCATGACAATATTAAAAATTTGTTGTGTTTGTTTTTGCTGTTCTAATAATGCAGCAGGAATAATTAAGCTGTAATCATCTAGTCCGCCGTGGCGTAATTTAATTAGGCTATCAATGGCTTTGGCAGCCACAACAGGATCGGTGCCTTTGGCAATATTTAACTTAATACTGTCTAATTCACTGGCGAGTATATCGCTTGAGAATTTTTGTGTACTGACGCTTAAGGGCACAAAAACACGGTAACGGTCACCGCCTATTTGCACACCTTGAAATTCGTTTTTATTACCTGCAGGTGCTTCTAAGACCCCTACAACTTCTAACCAAACATGATTGATTTTAACATACTGACCCAGCATTTCTTCAGCACTGAAATTAGTGCCTGTGAATAACTCATTGGCTGTGTTGGTACCTAAAACAGTCAATTGTGAAATTTTGTCATCATCTTGTTGTGTTAAAAATCTACCAGCGGACAATTGCATATTAGCATTCGTAAAATAACTCACGGTCACGCCCAATGCTTGCGCTTGGCTTTTATTGAAATCGCTGTACATATCATATACGTCAATATTTTTGGAGGCACTATAACCCTCTACAAAAGGTAACGTAGCTAAAGCGGCATTGACATCACCCAAATTCAATCCCAAACTTTCTTCCCGTATTTCAGACAGTTCTTCCTTCTCATAGTCTCTAGCATTCACAATGATGTTATTGACGCCCATAGAGTCTATAAGCTTTAAAGCCTCATTCTCTGCACCCTCGCCAATGTTTAGCATGGCGATGACTGAACCAACACCAAAAATCATGCCCAACATGGTTAAAAATGTACGTAACTTTTGCCCAAGTAACTCTGCAATAGCGTCTTTTATGAGTATTAAATATTTAGCCATCATTAGCTTCCCTGCACTTGTTGTTTTTGCGGCAAGCTTAAGGCGATTACATCGCCATTGCTTAAGCCTTCTGTGATTTCAACAAGATATAAATTTTTTCGTCCGCTAACAACAGCCTGTTTGCTAAATTCATTACCTTCTTGAAGGTATACATAGGTGCTTCCATCTTCAAAGTGCAGCGCTTGTAAAGGCACAACAAGTTGATCGGTAGGCGCCTTTACATGTATTTTGGCAGTTAGTTTTCTACCCGGCTGCATCATGCTTTTATCTTGCTCGAGTAGCGTCACTACAATTTCAAAATAAGTGACTGGATTACCGCGTTCAATGCTTCTTGGAAAACCCGACACATTAGAAATTTCACCGCTAAACACTTTATTTGGAAAAGCGTTTAAGCGGATATCAACTGCTAATCCTTTGGCTAAATCAATCGCATCGTTTGCTTGCACAAATAAAGACGCTTGCATATTGTCTAAATTGGGAATTTGAGCAATAGGTCGGCCCGGAAATACAGATTGTCCGATGGCCGGTTTTTCTCCGCGCCTGTCTTTTTCATATACTAACAAACCCGAAAAAGGCGAGACGACTTCTAAACTGGATAAAGCCTGCTGATGTCTATTAAACATTGTTTCCACACCGGTTTTTCGGATATCCAGCACCGCATTCTCATTTGAATGCTGTTCAACAATACTGGTTTCTTTCCATTCTAAGAAATCATCTTTTGCTTCTAAAAAGTCTCTATTAGCCAGCGTATCTATTATCTCTAGTTGTGAATAAACACGCAGGTCATCAATGGCAAAGCGATCTGTGAAATCAAACTCATATTTCACGAAGCTTTGGTCTGAGTCTATGTCTTGTTTGGTCTGGTTTTGTTGCGCGTTACTTTTAACAATGTCCTGCGCAAGTAACATTAATTGGAGCTCTTCATCGCGACTGTCTTTGAGTATTTGCTGGGCATCAAATCTGGCAATGACCTCGCCTTTTTCAACATAAGTATTTTCGTCTTTCAGCCAAGCAATTGTCATTGCTCTGCGCCCTGGTGTCATAATTTTTTGCGATTGCGCGGCTTCAATTTCACCAAATCCTTCTACTTCAATTGAAAAAGGGGTTTGAATGACCTTATAAAGTGGGATCGAGCTTTGTTCTTGTGAGCCGCATCCGCTTAGGAACATAACGGCTAATACCAAGCTCGGTGTTAAAAATTTCATATTGTTCCCTCTAAAGTATCAACGGTCGCTTTCATTCCCGGCCGCATAATACTAAGCTCGAGCTCATTAAGTGTTACCCAAGCGTCGAACACCCTTTTTTGGTTATTCGTTGACTTGGTGCGGTATGACTGTCCGAGCTCTGTGATTTTTCCGGTAAAAGGACGCTCAGGAAATGCATCTAAAGTAACGCGTACGGAAGCGCCCAGCACGATGTTAGATGTAAACGATTCGTCAAACTCGACCTTTACCGCTATCTTATCTAATGCCGGCAAAGACATTAAACGGCTGCCCCTGTAGACAGTGTCCCCCACTGCTGGCTTTTCATCGTCACCATTTGGTATTAACACGACCATACCTTCTTTGGGCGCCATAATTTTAAGCCTCTCCATACTAAGTTTGAGCTCGTCGACTTCAGATTTAGCTTTGGATATTTTAGCTTGTTGAACCTGCTCATTAATTTGCATGGATTTTTTGTGTTGTGCTAAGCGCTGAAGGGCTTGTTTATGAAGTTCTGTCGTAATACCGAATTCTGATTGTTGCTTTCGTCTTTCAATATCTGAGCGTGAAATATCTGTTATCTCCACTTTTCGTTCGGCGATATTCATGTTTTTTTTGGCTTCAGCTAAATCAAGGTTGAATTCTTCAAATTTTTCCTCATTCGCTAACTTCTTCTGTTCGGCCTCTTTGACTGCGGCATCAAAGTCACTTCGGCGAGTTACCATATTAGTGCGTAAGCTCTGGCCATCAAATTTTAGCAATACGTCACCTTTTTTTACCAGCGCATTTTCTCGGGCAATATATTCTATTTTATATTGCCACATACTTTGAATACTCGGCGCTGAAATAGAAATATTTTGTAACTTCAATTTTAACTGCTATGTTTGTTGCAGGCTTAT